>NZ_JBALOZ010000069.1:0-13867 GCF_036965125.1 Bacillus sp. JJ1503 | reverse complement strand
AAAGAAAGGGTGGAGATTTAAAAATAGTGGCAAAGGATAAAATAAAAATCAATCGTGCTAGATTCATTTATTAACTGTTTACTTGTTTACAAAATGTAAACTTTCCGTACACAAATGCGTTTACTTGTTTACAAATTCGTATACATCCTTCAGTAGCAATATGTGTACGAATTTGTTACACAAGTATACATAAATGTTTACAAAAAATCACTAAGTTTACAAGATGTTTACTGATTTACAGTTGTATTTTATTTCGGCTACGTCCATTGAAGATTTCAATTATCCCCCTTAACCTTAAAAGTAGAAACTGCTTTATACATATAAAACAATTAAATAGAAAAGGGATGAAGATGTAATGACTAAATCCAGAATTGCAGCGATTGATGTTGGAAATGACTCGGTTAAGGCTATTTTCGGGGAAGTAGAGTATGAATTAAATATTCCTAATATTATTGCTAGGGACACAGAGGATCGTCCGATCATTGGAATTGAAGAACTCGATCAGAAAAATCCGCTTGATGGCATACATATAAAGGTCCATTCACCTGCTCTAAAGGAGAATAACGTCATCTACCGAGTCGGAAACTTGGCAACAAAAAGCAATAGCGCATCAGAGCTTGACCCTGGGAGCAGTAAATCAGAGGAAGATCAAACATTAATTATGCTTTTTGCAACACTGGCTTTAGATGCAGTAAGGTCAGAAAACAAAGATGTCTTCCAGCGGACAAAAAATATCATCGATGCTGCCTACACACTCGGAACGGGACTCCCTCTTCGTGAGGTTAAGGAGGGAAAGGATGCCGGATATCGTTCGAAATTAATAGGGTCTGTCCATCAGGTGGAATTTCTTGTTACACCTAAATACCAAGGATTAAAGGTGAATCTAAGGTTCGATGAGGTCAAGGTATATCCTGAAGGATTTGCTGCTTATATTAATCTAGTCATGGATAATGATTTAAAGATTATTAATAAGGACCTTATCGACAAAAGGATTATTATCCAGGATATCGGGGGGCTGTCTACCGATATAGCGGTTATTAAGAACCGAAATGTTGATGATGATAAGGCTCAAGGGTTTAATCTTGGTGTGTCCGAATCATTAGAAGCCATTAGAGAAGAAATAAGATCCAAGCATGGCATTGAACTCGACAGCCGCAGAGATGTGGTTGAAATTATAACGAAGAAAAATGACCGAAATCATATTATGGTAAAAGGAAGCCGTACAAGTGTCCATGACATTACAGATCGAATCCTGCTTGATTTGGCTAAGAAGCAGTATCGTTTATTGCGGAATGTGTGGCAAAAAAACTCGCAGACAGAGATCTGCTATTTTGTCGGCGGAGGAGCGAATGTACTCAAGGAATATATAAAAACAATAAACAATAATTTAGATGGGTATAACATAGATTTTTTTGAAAATGAAAAAGAGAGCATTTGGATGATGGCCAATGCCTATTATAAATTAATTAAAGACTATTCAAGGAAAATGGAAAAGGTAAAAGCGGTCAAAGAGCCTGTGAAGGGCTAAGGTGATTCTATGGAAAAATCAAAATCAGGTATGATTAAAAGGGGACAAGCGATATCCTTTCGCATCCCTTCAGATACACCTGACCACTTATTAAAGCATCTCCAAAAGCTAAAGGAAACGGAACGAAGAAATTTCTCAAGCAAAATGGCCGAGTTTGTTCTAGAGGGAGTTGGAAAATCCTACTCCCAAGAAAGGGAAACGATCACCATTCCCCTTCCTCAGCGATTAAGTAAATCCCAGCGAGATTGGCTAAAGCATGAGCATTCCGAAGCCCTCATAGGCAATATTATTTATCAGCTGCTAATCGATCCCGTTCGGTCAACCTCATTACTGGCATCCATGAACAGCAAATCTATCGATATTAATGAAGCATTGTATTTGCAAGAGGAACCCGAGATTGCCACTATAAATGAGGAAACGGCTAATCTTTCAAAATATGAACAGGAATCAGCAGCCGCTTTAGAAGAATCCATAGACGATGATCTAATGGATTTTGATTGGGAAACCGCCAAGAAAAATCAGGAGCCTGAGGTGGAGGAAGAAGCTGCCGAAACCGATTTCGACCTTGATGATCTGCTTGGTGATTTCCTTGCTAAGATGAATAAGTAGAATACTATCCCCCTAAAAAAAGTAGTGCCATTAGAAAGAATGGCACTTCTTTTTTATTTGAACAGCTCTATGTATAGTAGAGGATTTCTAAGAGGAATAAAATGGATAAAATAGTATCGGTTTTACTTAAGAGCCGTACGATAGTCTTACTGTACGGCTCGATAAGCTTAGGATTGACTTGATCATCAAGTTAAGGTTAGAAAATGTATCTCTTTTCAATATTACTTTATTTTGTTACCGCCTCTAAAGCCACTTCAATCATGTCATTAAAAGTGGTTTGTCTTTCCTGAGCTGTTGTTTGCTCATGAGTAATGATGTGATCACTTACAGTTAAAATAGATAAAGCTTTCACGCCAAATTTGGCTGCTAAATAATAAAGTCCAGCCGTTTCCATTTCAACAGCAAAAACGCCTAATTTTCCTAGCTTTAAAAATGTTTCCGTATCGTCTGTATAGAAAAGATCAGAAGATAGAACATTACCCACATGAAGATTAAGGCCCTTTTCAACGCCGATTTCGTATGCGCTCTTTATTAATTCGAAATTCCCGATTTGTGGAAAATCATATCCAGGAAAATCATTGCGGATAATAGCTGAGTTTGTGGCAGCAGCTTGAGCAATGATGACATCACGAATTTTTACATCCTCTTGAATGGCTCCGCAAGTGCCAACGCGAACAAGGCTTTTGGCGCCATAATCTTTAATTAATTCATGAATATAGATAGATGCTGATGGCATACCCATCCCTGTTCCTTGTACGGAAACACGTTTCCCTTTATATGTTCCTGTGAAGCCCAGCATGCCTCTCACTTGGTTATAGCAAACAGCATCTTCTAGAAAAGTCTCAGCAATATATTTGGCACGCAGCGGATCTCCCGGCAGTAATACGGATTCTGCAATTTCTCCAACTTTTGCCTCGATATGAAAACTCATATATCTTCCCTCCAAAATTCTATCATTCGAAAGCGATTCCAAAAAATCATAACACAATAAAATTTTGAAGTCTGTTAAAGGGATAACGACAAAAGTGTGAGCCAATTCACAAAAAAACGTTAATCGCATAACTGAACTACCTACAACTATTTGCTATATTTGAATTACTCTCCAGACTAAAGAGAATTCCATTTGCGAAGTGATGGGGTCTCTTCAGTTTCGTTACATATCAATTCCAGTTTGTCTTTTTCAAGGAGGTAAAAATACTTACCTTGTACATCAATAAGGCCCTCATTTTGAAAATCACCTATGGTTTTGGAAATTGATTCTCTCGTCACACCCAGCATATTTGCTAGTAAAGACTGATTTACTTTCAGGTCTATTTTGTAACCGTTATCACATGGTTTTCCGAAGTTATAAAATAAATCTATGAGTAAATTTGCAACCTTCGTACGGACATCATAGAAGGTTAAATACCGAACTAGCCGATTAAGGATGCGGGTCCTCTCGACAAGAATCATATAGGCTTTTCTAAGGACTGATGGATATTTTTCCACGATATTTAAGAAATCATTCCTGGAAATAAGCCAGGTTGAAACATTCTCTATTGCTTCAATCGATGAGATTCGGTGCTGGTCGTTAGAAAGTGCTTCTGTCTCACCAATAATATCTCCAGGCATTGTTATACCAAGTACAACTTCCCTGCCTTCATGTATACGGCAGACTTTTGCCATTCCTGAGCGAATGATATAAATCTCATCACTTTGATCATTTTCAAATATTAGAACATGGTTTTTTTTGAAATGACGTTCTTTAAGTAAAGGAATGATATTAGATAATTCATTCTCGGGAATATTAGCGAAAATAGCGCAGTCTGTAATTTTGGTAATCAAAGGAATCCAACCTTTCAGTTCATTGTTTCTACTTTCTTTGGAATGATAATGAACATTATACCATGGGAATTAATACGAAAAATTTGTTTAAAAGATCAGGTTTCATTAATATTGGACTTGAAGGATTCATAGTAGCGGTGCTTTCTTTTCAGCGATTATCGCTTACTATGCCGAAACGGCAGGATTAGGATCTCTATCTCTTGGATTGGCTTAGTTAGGGCATTTGTTTTTACTGTCATTTTTTCGATTATTCATGCCCTTGAGGGTTATATATTCTTGCGGCAAGCACAATCTGCTGTGGTGCTTTTCATTAGAAAGAAGTGATTGGCTCTTGTTAAAACAATTAAATCAATGGTTTCATCTTCAAGAAGAAAATACGAGTGTCCGCACAGAGATGGTTGCTGGCCTAACCTCATTTATTACGGTAGCCTATATCATTGTTGTCAACGGTGCGATTTTGAATATGGCTGGCATGCCTTATGAAGCTGTCACTATTGCCACAGTGATTTGCTCCTTTATAGGATGTATGTTATTAGCCTTATGGGCAAATTCTCCACTGGTCATCGTTCCAGGGATGGGGGACAACGCGTTTTTCGTATTTACACTCGTGTTATCTTTCGGCCTATCTTGGCAGCAGGCTTTAGCCGTTGTGTTGATAGCGGGAATTGTTTATGTATTAACGACAACTTCTAAAGTCGCTGTTTTTTTATCAAACTCTATTCCGATGTCTATGATTCATGCTATGACTGCAGGAATTGGCTTATTTATTGCATTTCTAGGTCTGAAAAATGGGGGTGTAATCGTAGCAAACGAGGGAACCTTTGTAGCGCTGGCAAAGATTAGCGATCCCCATGCTTTAACGACCTTGCTTACTCTGCTTATTCTTGTACCGTTGTTTCAGAAGAATGTTAAAGGGAACTTTTTGATCGGAATTTTGATAGGGACATTCATTGGAGCTTTATTTGGTATTGTGGACTTTTCAAAGTTGCGTGATTTCCATCTCTCATTTAACGGTTATCAAGAGGTTTTTTTAGCTTTTGATTTTAGCCAAATAGGTACGTTTCATTTTTGGACAGCCGTATTTTCTTTATCGATGGTCATTATTTTCCAAAATATGAGTGTTCAGCTTGGCATGCTTCCAGATAAATCGAAATTTCGCAAGTCCTTTCAAGCTCATTCCTTTTCAGTCATCGGTGCGGGCCTTTTTGGCTGCAGCCCGACAACGACCGCTGCTGAGTCCGCAACAGGTATTGCCGCGGGCGGCAGAACTGGCTTAACCTCATTAACAACTGGCTTACTGTTTATACCGGCACTTTTTCTAACACCAATTTTTAAAGTGATTCCTAATAGTGCAATCGCACCCGTTTTGATCATTGTTGGATGTCTTATGGTCCAATCGATAAAAGAAATTCCCTTTAGCGATTTTACAGAGGCTTTCCCTGCCTATTTAATGCTGGCCATCATGCCGCTAACGTTTAATATCGCTAACGGAATTGCTTTTGGCTTTATTGCTTACCCGGTATTAAAGTGGGCAACAGGCAGAAAAAAGGAAGTTACAGGAACGATGTATGTCATTGCTTTTTTCTTTCTTCTATATTTTATAGTAGGAGCTTTTTAACAAATCATGTTCTAAAAATGCCCCTTGCAGAGAAGTGTTTATCACTTCTCTATTTTTTATAGTTAAGTGTATGAACATGGGAAAAAACAGGCTCTACTATAGTTTATGAGGTATAATTTAATACATCATATAAAGAAAAAACTGATACATATTTATACTCATATACTATTTATATATACATAAGGAGCAGAAATATGGAGAAAGAAGATTTAAAGCTATTACAGCAAGAAGTAACGAAACTTAGGGCTGAGGGGAAATATAAGGAAACGATTGAGGCATGCTATAATCTTCTGAAGTGCGGAAAAGAATTCGATGATTTTAAATCTATTTTAACTGCCCATATAAATCATGCTGCTTCCTATTATTGTATTGGGGATATAGAGGAAGCCTTTAATAGTATTGATGCCTATGTTGAAGTTTGCAGAGGTTTTGGAGACGAAGCAGATCTATTACATCAGTACAATGTATTGTTTTTGCTTTATGAATATAATAAGGATTTTACGAAGGCCAAGGCGACACTGGAGAATAGCATCAAGCTAGGAAAGAAATTAGAGAAATATAATATCGTTAGTAATGGATATAGCAATTTCAGTCATGTTTTGATGGAGGAAGGCAATTATGAAGCAGCCTTAGAAGCAGGTCAAAAGGGGCTAGAGGCGTCTAAATTACACAAACCCGCCAGTCCTATTCTTGGACTAAGAGTAAAGCTGAACATTGCAAAAGCTTATCTTGAGCTCAATTATTTTCATGATTCAAAAGCACTTATTAATGAAATGATCCATGACCCTATTTTAGAATCCTTTATAAGGGAAAAGTCTCAGTGCTATCATTTACAAGGAAGCTGGTATCGGAAGCAAAAATTATTAAGGAAGCATTTGACTCTTTAACTGTTGCAAAGGAATTAGTGGAAAGCTATCAAGATTTATACTTATTAAAAACGATTCAAGAAGAGCGATGCCAATTGTGTGAGCAGATGGAAGATGTTCAGTTAGGGTATCGTGTTCAAAAGGAATATATATCCTTGATAAACGATATTAATAAACAAGAATTAGCGTTAACGGCTTTAAAGCTTGAAATCAAACATAGTATGGCTGATTTTAAAAGGAAAGCCAATACTGATTTTTTAACAGGTACCTTTAATCGAAGCTATTTAGAAACCACTTCAAATGAGTGGTTAGAACAAGCATCTGTCAAAAATGAAAGTATTGTCTGTATCTTGTTTGACATCGATAATTTTAAAATCATTAATGATCAGTATGGTCACCTTTTTGGTGATGAGGTTATTAAACAAGTAAGTATTGCTTGTTCAAAAACAATAAAGGAAAATGAGCTATTCGCCCGGTATGGCGGGGATGAGTTTGTCGTAATGATTAGGGGCGCTTCACTTGAAAGAGGCAAGAAAAGGGCTGAAGAAATTAGGGAGGTTTTTGGTAAGTTAAAGATCGAAATGAGTGGAAACAGTGTATCCGTAACAACGAGTATGGGAGTTGCGGATAACTTAGACGGAAAAGTTCTATCATTTCATGAATTATTTCATCATGCGGATCTCGGACTATATAAGGCCAAACAAAGCGGAAAAAATAACGTTTCTGTTAAGTGATTTAATACATGTATTTCTTATTAATAAAGCCCACTTCTAACGTTAGGAGTGGGCTTCTTCTAATGATCAAGCATTTACTGGCTGAAGTGTTTGCAATACTTCCTGCAATGCAGTCATTTCCGTATTATTTAAAGGAACTAATGGGAGCCGGACTCCGCCAACTTGAATGCCTTGCAGATTAAGAGCAGCTTTTACTGGTGTTGGATTTGGAGCATTAAATAAAGCCTTCATAATCGGAAGAAGCTCGCGATGGGCAGCCGCTGCTTTCTGAAGCTCACCATTATTAAAGCTATTAATCATGTCTTGCATTTCGTTCCCGATAATGTGGGCAGCAACAGAAACAATCCCTGCTCCTCCGATAGCCAGAACCGGTAAGGTAAGACCGTCATCCCCACTGTATAAAGTAAAGTCAGCTGGGGTCTGGCTGATGATTTGGGCCATGGCATCTAAGTCACCGCTAGCTTCCTTAATTGCTACGATATTTTGAATTTCTGAAAGTCTTACAATTGTCTCAACTGACATATTCACAACGCTTCGTCCTGGAATATTGTACAGCATGATCGGTAATGACGTTGCTTCAGCAATAGCTTTAAAATGCTGATACATGCCTTCCTGAGATGGTTTGTTATAGTATGGCGCAACAAGCATAATGCCATCCACTCCAGCCTCTTCAGCCTTTCTAGTCAAGCTAATGGAAGTTCTTGTATTATTCGAACCTGTTCCAGCTATGATGGGAACCCTGCCGCCAGCTACCTCAACAACAAACTTAAATAGAGCCACTTTCTCTTCCTCTGTTAAAGTTGGCGACTCACCAGTAGTACCTGCAACAACTAATCCGTCTGACCCATTCTCGATTAAATAGTTAACTAAATTTTTTGTCGCTTCAAAATCAACCTCACCGTTATGATCAAATGGCGTTACCATTGCTGTAAGTACTTGACCAAAATTCATAACTTCACACACCCTTTTTTAAATTTTTTTAAAAAGTAGAGGTGATAGGGCCTATTTAAAACTAAACGCAAAAAAGCAACAACGAGGGACTCGCTGTTGCTATAGAAACAATAGTGTAAAAAAATCACCGTTTCTTGTGCGATAGCCCTCCATATAGTCTCTCCTATATGACAGTCCTGTATTTATTCAACACAGGCCCAGCTTTAAGAACATGAGATTCCTAAAACTTCGGCAAATTCCCCTTTTCACAATCATCATAGGGTCTCATTATCCTCCGATTGTGTACTGATGGTCTTTGCGCCTCTATCCTCACTTCAAAAAGATCTTGAAATAAGAACTTATTTAATTGTATTCAATGTTAACTGAAGGTTCCCATAATTGCAAGGGATTTTTAGAAATGTTTTTCCATTAGCTTATTTAAGCACCCGATTCAAGAAGGCTTTTGTCCGGTCAAATTGAGGATTTGAGAACAATTGGTCCGGGTGGCCGGACTCCGCAATTTCTCCGTTATCCATAAATAGAACCTGATTGGCGACCTCTTTAGCAAAGCCCATTTCATGAGTGACGACAATCATCGTCATTTGTTCTTCAGCGAGTGTTTTCATTACTTGCAGCACTTCACCCGTTAATTCCGGGTCTAGGGCTGAAGTAGGCTCATCAAACAGAAGAATCTCTGGCTCCATCATTAAAGCTCTCGCAATAGCGACCCTTTGTTTTTGTCCGCCTGAGAGATTTCCAGGATATGTGCCTGCTTTATCCGCTAACCCAATCTTCTCGAGAATTTCCATGCTGCGCTTCTGAAGGGATTCCGCAGATTCCTTTTTCACCATCTTAGGAGCAATTTCTAAATTTTCTCTTACCGTAAGATGAGGAAATAGATTAAAGTGCTGAAAAACCATCCCCATTTTGGACGTAATCCGATTCAATTCCTGCGGTTTGGAATACTCACCATTTTTAACTAGGTAATTGCCATCTATACAAATGCTGCCATCATTGATTTTCTCAAGATGAATCAGGCTTCGAAGCATGGTGCTTTTTCCTGAACCGGAAGGGCCAATGACGGCGATGACATCATTCTTTTTAACATTAAATGTAATTTGCTTCAGGACATTTAAATGACCGTATGATTTTTTTAGGTTGGATACTTCTATGATAGCCATAATATCAATCCTTCTTATTCAAATTTATAGCGCCGTTCTAGCCATTTAAAGAGCAACGTTAAGATAAGCGTAATTCCTAAATAAATAATGCCGGCAATGAAAAACGGCACAATGGTAAAGTCGCGGTTGACGGCTGTCTGGGCAAAGTGCAAAAGCTCCGGTACAGCGACAGCATATAGCAATGCAGTATCCTTAACAAGTGTCACCGATTCATTTGAAACAGCAGGGAGCGCAATACGGAACATTTGCGGCAGCACTATTCTTGTCGTTGTCTGCCATTTGCTTAAGCCAAGAACCTGTGAAGCCTCATATTGTCCCTTATCAATAGCCAAAAGACCACCACGGAAAATTTCCGCGAAATAGGCGGCGTAATTCAAAATAAAGCCTAAGCAGGCTGCAACAAAACGGTCAAGCACTAAATATTCCCCGATTACAGGGATAAGCGGGAGCCCGAAACAAATAAATAATAATTGCAAGAGGAGCGGGGTTCCACGCATCACATAAATATAGGCCTGTGCCAACCACGAAAGAGGCTTGATCGAACTTTTTACAGCTAAAGTTAATAGAAAGCCTAATGGAATGGACACTATGATGGCGATAATAAATAATAGGATTGTCATCTGAGCCCCTTCAAGCATGGGCTTAATAATTGTGAGAATGTAGTCCATCATGAAAGAATTCCTCCAAAAACAAAACAGGCTTTCCGAGGGAAACCCTGTTTGCTTCTATAATTTGTACGATTAATTTAGAACTTTGTCTGCACCAAACCATTTTTCTGAGATTTTAGCAGCAGTACCGTCCGCGCTCAACTCATCAAGGGCTTTTTGCAGTTCTTTTAATAATTCATCGTTCCCTTTTTTCACACCTACGCCGTATTCCTCTGGCGCTAATGATTCGTCAAGGACCTTAAAGGTACCCTCTTCTTGGGCCATATAGTAATCAATAACGACTTCATCAATGATAACCGCATCTACTCGGCCGGCCTTTAAGTCACTTAAGGCAAGAACATTATCGGCGTATTCGGAAACAGACTTGATGCTGTCTTTAATCGGATTTGCATTTAAGGCATCAGATGCAGAGGAAAGACCTTGAAGACCAATCACCTTTCCATCCAAATCAGCCAAAGTGCTAATGTCAGAATCAGCTTTTGTTGCAATCACTTGGGCATTCGCTAAATAAGGCTTTGTGAATAGAACCATTTCTTTTCGTTTATCAGTAATGGTATACCCATTCCAGATGAGGTCAATTCGTCCGCTGCTGAGTTCAGATTCCTTTGTTTTCCAATCAATCGGCTGGAATTTAACTTCTTTACCCATTTTTTTAACTGCAGCTTTCGCATAATCGATATCAAAGCCTACGAGATTATTATCCTTATCGCGGAAGCCCATAGGAGCAAATTTATCGTCAATTCCAATAATAATTTCGTTATCCTTCGTGCTGGCACTTGATGAACAGCCTGCCAAAATAGTAAAAACAGTTAATATTGATAGAATAATAGCTGAAAAACGTTTCATTAGTAGTAGACCACCTTTTGTCATAATCCTTTAGTGCGTTACCATATTATCATGATAACAAGATAAAATAAAAAAGTAAATAGAAATATTAGGAGATTGATTCTAGTAAAAAAGCTGAGGAAATTAGACAATAAAAAAAGAGGGGAGCGGCCCCTCTTTCATTAGAAAAATCCTATCATGTTGTTTAAGCATTTAAAGCCAGCTGAAGCATCGTTTCAATGCCTGCTGGAATCGTATCCTCATCTACATCAAATTTTGGATGATGGTGAGGGTACTGGCTTTTCTCTCCTTGCATGCCAATGTTGATGAAAGCCCCAACTCTTTCCTTCAAATAAAAGGAATAGTCTTCTGCTCCCATTACGGGATCAATGGACATAAACACGTCTTCACCAAAGGTTTTTTCGATGATTCCTTTCGCATATTCGCATGCTTCTGGATGATTGTATAACGGTGGAGTCCCTTCGATAAAATGATAATGACCTTTTGCGCCAAAGCTTGCACAAATGTCCTTTGTTAATTGCTCTGTTTTTTCGCGCATTAATTCGGCGCCTTCAAATGTTAGGGCCCGAATCGTACCTTGCAGCGTCACCTTATCTGGAATGACATTATAGGAATTACCAGCTTGCATGCCTCCAATTGAAATCACGCCCGCGTGCAAAGGATTCAGGTTTCGGCTGATAATGGATTGGAACGACTGAATAAGATGAGTGGCAATATAGATTGGATCGACCGCCTCATGAGGATAACCGCCATGTCCGCCTTTTCCTTCGATCGTGATGTCAAAGTCATCACTGGAAGCCATTGCATAGCCTGTGGCAAATCCGATTTTGCCAAGCGGCACACCGGACATATAATGGATTCCGTAAATAGCGTCCACACCATCTAAAACGCCCTCTTTCACAAGCTGCTTCGCTCCACTAGGAGACGCTTCCTCAGAGCTTTGGAAGATGAACACAATATTATTTTTTACTAAATGCGGATTCGAGCTCATCCATTTAGCAACGGCGAGCAGGGTAGCTGTGTGGGCATCATGGCCGCATCCGTGCATAACGCCTGGAACAGTTGAAATGTAAGATTTGTCTCCCTCTTCTTGAAGGGGAAGGGCATCCATATCCGCTCTAAGTGCAATTGTTTTTTTTCCTTCGGTCCCTTTAAAATAGCCGACTACATTTGGTGCTGAAAAACGATTGTCAACGGCAATTCCGAATTCAGCTAATCTTTCCTTTACATAAGCAGCTGTTTCGTATTCTTGCCCCGATAGCTCAGGGTGCATATGAAAATGTCTCCGAAGTTTAATTGTCCAGTCGATTAAATTTGAATCAACTAATTTTGTCTGTAGCATGATGAATGAAACCTCCAAATCATAATTAAGTCATAAAACTTTTGGTCATGGAAAAGCCTATGGAGCATGCGGTTAGGATTAAAGGTTTCCTCCGCATACCCCATAGGTGAATTCAATTCTTAAAAAGGCCCGTATTTTATCATTTGTGCAATCAGCAGGAAAACAATCGCTAGTCCTACTTGAATGAATATAAATGGGAGTACCCATTTTACCCATTTTGTATAAGGAATGCCAGCCATCGCAAGCCCCGCAATGAGTACGCCTGATGTTGGGAATATAGAATTGGATATCCCATCACCAAGCTGAAACGCTAGAACGGCTGTCTGTCTTGTCACGCCTACTAAATCAGACAGAGGAGACATAATTGGCATTGTAAGAGCCGCTTGTCCGCTTCCAGATGGAACGAGGAAATTTAGAAACAGCTGAACGAAAAACATCCCGATTGCATTTAAGGCTGGCGGAAGCAGACCTAGGAAGGAAGAAGAGTAATAAAGAATTGAATCCATCAGTTTCCCATCCTGGATGACAACAAGGATCGCCTGCGCAAATCCAATGATGATGGCTCCGCTGATGACTTCTTTTACTCCTTCTAAAAAGCTGTCTGCAATTTTATTCGGGCTTAATTTTCCGATGACCCCGGCAATAACTCCAAATAATAGGAAGAGGGCGCCGATTTCAGTTATATACCAGCCTAGTTTTAAAACGCCAAAAATGAGTGCAACAAAGTTAAGAAGAAAAACAATTAATACTAATTTATGACGAGTTTCGAGCTTTATTTGTGTTTGCTTATTTTTACTTGTTCCTTCATGGAAATTGCCAAAAAATTTAAGCTCAGGATTTTTTTTGATTTTTTTAGCATAGCGATAAATATAAATAACTCCTGCTAAATAGAAAGCCGCGAGAAGAACTAGCCTTAAACCCATGCCAGAAAAAGTTGGCAGTTCGGCAATGTTTTGGGCAACCCCAATGTTAAATGGATTCATAACGGCACTCATAAATCCAATATTCGCTCCAAGTGCTACAATCGCATACCCAACCATGGCATCAAAGCCTAAAGCAATAGCTAATGGCGTAATGATCCCTATATAAACGATCGTTTCTTCCGCCATCCCCATCAATGTGCCGCCAGCCGCAAAAAACAGCGTTACTACTGGAATAAGCAATAATTCTTTATTGGCTAGCTTGTTAGTAATACTGACAATCAAAGCATCGAGAGCGCCAGTCGCCTTTAATACGCCAAAGGCGCCGCCCACAAGTAAAACGAAAAAGATGATTCCTGCTGCTTGGACCATGCCTGAATGAATGCTAGTAAAGATATGAAAGAATCCAACTGGAGATGGGTCCGTAAAATGAAATGAGTCCGGAACGACAATCGTGCGTCCAGCCTTCTCAATTCTATCATATTCTCCTGCTGGCAAAATATAAGTCAAAATCGTAGCGATGACAATGACAAAGAAAATGAGGACAAAAGCATTGATGTTCAATCCTTTTTTGTCTTGTTGAATAGGATTATCCATTTTTAAGCTCCTTTATTGTAAAATAATAAAATTGTCGATATTCCGATGAAGCGGAAATAGTCCATCGACAAAGACCATGACTATATGAATGTAAATAAGTTCACAAAATGAATTTTTATGCACTTTATTGTAAGATGCATTCAATTATATTGCAATAATAATTTGCGATTTAAAAAAATTGGTTAGATTGGCATAGTGGAATAT
>NZ_JBALOZ010000068.1:6850-8201 GCF_036965125.1 Bacillus sp. JJ1503 | reverse complement strand
TTATTTCTGTTTTTTTTCTTTATTATATTTGTAGCCGTTTATTCTCCAACTTAAAAGGGAGTTTTTATAGTATGTTCTAAAAGGGTCATACATATTTCTGAAATCCTGTTGCTTTTGTTTCTCTTTAGGTAGTAGCACAATATAAGTAAAAAGTAAAGAAAATAGGTTTTTTCATTAGTACAAGATTCCCCCCATCTACATAGGCTGTTAATGTAAATAAATTATGGAGAAAGGGGATCTTGATATGTTTTGCGGACCAAGACCAACAAATATTTTACCTGCTTTTGTTTCACCAACTAAATGTTGTGTGAATCATAATTTCCAGAATACGATCGTTCCACATATCCATCCAAGTCATACAACTACTGTGAACCATCATAATTTCCAGCATGTGCATTCTTTCCCGCATACGCAATCAGTAGTTAATGAGGTGACAAACCAACAGTTTGTTGCACCAGCAGCACCTGGATTTGTACCTTCTGCAGGATATGGTGCACCTGGTCCAGGGGCAGTAGCTCCGGGCTTCGGTGTTCCGGGACCGGGAATGTACGGTGCAGGACCATATTTCAGAAAATAATCAAGGCGAGGGCATATTTGGATATGCCCTTGTTTTTATATATCCGGTGAGTGAGCAAGTATCATTTGAAATTATCATGTATACATAGAAAGGCTAGTGCTATGACTAAAGTTGCAATCATATCTGGCTATAAACCTTATGAAATCGGTATATTTAAAAATGATGATCCAGCTGTTCATATTATTAAATTGGCAATAAAAAACCAGCTCTTATCCCTATTAGACGAAGGGCTGGAATGGGTAATCATTAGCGGTCAGCTTGGTACAGAACTATGGGCTGCAGAGGTAGTGTTCGACCTTCAGCTTGAAGGCTTCCATGATCTTCAGCTTGCCGTAATAACTCCTTTCTTGAATCAGGAAGATACATGGAAGGAAGCAAATAAAGAATGGTATGAATCGATATTGGCACAAGCTGATTATATTGATTCTGTTTCGAGAAAGCCTTATGAAAAGCCTTGGCAATTCCGTATAAAGAACCAATTTTTTGTAGAAAAAAGTGATGTTCTGCTTTTGTTTTATGATACGGAGAAAGAGGGAAGCCCAAAATACTTATTTGAAGAAGCGAAAAGGAAGCAGGAAAAGAGTCATTATGAAATTAGAGTTATCAGTTTCGATGACTTACAAGTATTAGCTGAGGAAGTGCAAATGAAAGCCGAGTATGAATGATAAAGTGAAACTTCAATCTGTGGGGGGCCGACGCACAGGATGTGTCTAGTGCAAATGTTGCGACAGGAAGAACGTTTTAAGTCTGCTTCCTCCCCACTGATTGTTAGTT
>NZ_JBALOZ010000068.1:0-6822 GCF_036965125.1 Bacillus sp. JJ1503 | reverse complement strand
CGTGGCGTTCTTAGTCTGTTGTTCCTACAATCGGGCCTTTACGGGCTGTTAGTCCCCCACTTAGAATCTTATGTTTCCTCAACTTCTTGAAGCAGGGGTCTTACAGCCCGTTAATCTGCGAAAAATTAGTTCGAAAGAAAAATTGACAAAAATGCATATCTCTGAAAAAATAGATATGATGATTGTGAACTTTGAGGTGATTGTCATGCTTTCCGATAAAGTGAAATTAACGGCAAAAGATATTTTGGAAAAAGAATTTAAAACGGCTATGCGCGGCTACAAACCAGAAGAAGTAGATAAATTTCTCGATTGGGTAATAAAGGATTATGAAACTTTCCATCAGGAAATTGAAGATTTACAACAAGAAAATATGAGATTAAAGAAGCAGCTTGAAGAGGCTTCCAGACGTCCAGTCGCCGCACAAACTGCTGGGACAACGAATTTTGATATACTAAAGCGGCTGTCCAACTTAGAAAAGCATGTTTTTGGAAGTAAATTGTACGATTGACAAAAATTTTCTCGATTTCAAATTGAAAACCATTGCTATTCATTTGAAAGTTGCATATAATAACTTTTGTTATCATTAATAACGTTCGGGTAATCGCTGCAATAAGCGTATAGCGAATTGTAGAGGAAAGTCCATGCTCGCACAGGCTGAGATGCGTGTAGTGTTCGTGCCTAGTGAAATCATAAGCTAGGGCAGTTAGGCAAATACGTGTATTTGCTTGGCTGACGGCAGGGAAAATGCCTAAGTCCTTGGATATGGCATGAATACCTTGAAAGTGCCACAGTGACGGAGCCTTTTCAGAAATGAAGAGGGTGGAACGAGGTAAACCCCACGAGCGAGAAACCCAAATTATGGTAGGGGCGCTTTCTCTTAGGAAATGAACGAGGAGAAGGACAGGGTATACCTGTAGATAGATGATTACCACCTTAGTACGAGACTTAGGGTCGTTTGCAGTACAAAGGAACAAAACATGGCTTACAGAACGTTATTAGTGACATGAATGCATGAAGCTACTGCCCTCCTTTATAGGGGGGCTTTTCCTATTGGACAAAGAATTTTGTCCTTTTTTCGACTTTTGAAGGAAAGCGTTTATAAGATGCTTATGCCAATATTGTATATTGAGGAGATTAACTATATGATAATAATGAATACTAAAGAAGAAAAAATATCGTAAATAAGGACGAAAAATATGATATTATCTGAGATCAGGGTCAGTCAACAAATAAAACTCGCAGAGAGGATTCTTCAAAATACGAGTGAAGGAGTCATGATTACAGACGGGAAATCTAGAATTATTTCCGTAAATCCTGCTTTTGAAATTGTGACTGGATATACGAAAGAAGAAGTTGTTGGAAAAAATCCAAACATCCTTCAATCTGGAATTCATGACGAGCAGTTCTATAAACATATGTGGAACCAAATTTATGAAAACGGATACTGGAAAGGTGAAATTTGGAATAAACGCAAAAATGGAGATGTATTTCTTGAATGGATAACGATTAGCTCCATTAAAGATGAAGAGGGTTACATCACAAATTTTGTTGCTGTATTTTCTGATATTACGGATCGTAAACATGCTGAGGATCAGCTGAGATATTTAGCACATAACGACTCCCTGACAGGCGTGGCCAATCGCTATAGTTTAAATAAGCGGCTTGAAGACTTAATATATACAGCTGAAAAGTATAATCAGCTATTAGCTGTCCTTTTTCTAGATTTAGATCGGTTTAAACAAATAAATGATACTCTCGGTCATAATTATGGAGATATGCTTCTGAAGAAAGTATCTACAAGGTTAAAAGGGTTGCTAAAAAATAAGGATATGATTGCAAGGCTTGGCGGGGATGAGTTTGTCATCGTTTTACCCAACCTCAAACATCCAAAAGAAGCCGTCCATATGGCTGAAATGATAATAGAAGAGTTTACAAAATCTTTTCATCTTAATATGCAAGAAGTATACGTTTCTACAAGTATTGGGATAAGTTTATACCCTTTGGACGGGACGGATATCGAAACATTATTAAGAACCGCAGACAAGGCTATGTATGAGGCGAAAAGCGGCGGAAGAAATCAATTCGAGCTTTATCATAATAAGATGCATCACAATGAGTCAAGACAGATGAAAATGGAAAATGATTTGCGAAAGGCAATTGAACGTAATGAATTTTTTCTTGTTTATCATCCAATTATTGATGCGAAAACGAATAAAGTTGTTAGTTTGGAAGCATTGGTCAGATGGAAACAAGAAGAATTTGGTCTAGTACCACCTTCAGAATTCATTCCTCTTGCAGAAGAGTCTGGCTTAATCATTCCAATAAGTGAATGGATTATTCAAAAAGCATGCGAAGATTTAAAAGCCATCCATTTACAAGGTAATCCTAAATTGAGAATGAGTGTAAATATTTCGGCGATTCATTTCAACCAAGACAATTTTGTAAAATCAATAGGTGAAATTTTTCAAAGAACGAATGTCAACCCGAACTATATTGATTTTGAACTTACAGAAAGTATGATCATGCCAAAAGCGAGTGAAACTGTCGATAAGCTTGTAAAGTTAAAGCAGCTTGGTGTTAAATTATCAATAGATGATTTTGGGACAGGCTACTCATCATTAAGCTATTTAAACCGTTTTCCGCTCGATACACTGAAAATAGATCAAAGCTTTATAAGAAGAATATCTATATATGAGGAAGATTCCTCCATTGTGGAGGCCATTATTACGATGGCGCATCGGCTGCACTTAAAAGTAGTGGCAGAAGGTGTTGAAAATAAAAAACAATATGATTTTCTTAAGAAAGAACAATGCGACTTTATTCAAGGTTTTTATATATCCAAACCAATTCCTTTACATAAGCTGTTGACATTTCTAACGAGCTGGGAAACGGAAATAATGAATTAGGGTGAAATTATGACAAAATATGATCTGATTGCAACATCTGCTATGGGCTTAGAGGCCCTCGTTGCGAAGGAAGTACGCGCTTTAGGGTATGATTGTGAAGTTGAAAACGGAAGAATCAGCTATAAAGGGGATTCTCTGGCGATTGCTAGATCGAATTTATGGCTTCGTACAGCAGATCGAATAAAAATAAAAATCGGGGAGTTCAAAGCTACTACCTTCGATGAACTTTTCGAGAAAACAAAATCACTTCCTTGGGAAAATTATTTATCTGAGGACGCTGAGTTTCCGGTAATAGGGAAATCTGTTAAATCTAAGCTCTTTAGTGTATCTGATTGTCAGGCAATCGTCAAAAAAGCAGTTGTTGAAAGATTGAGAACCCATTATAAAAAAACTGGCTGGTTCGAGGAAAATGGCCCGTTATATAAAATAGAAGTGGCATTACTTAAGGATACGGCCCTGCTCACGATCGACGCAAGCGGAAGCGGCTTACATAAGCGAGGATATCGGGCTGGCCAGGGAGAAGCCCCATTAAAGGAAACTCTTGCTGCCGCACTTGTCATGCTTACGAACTGGACTCCAGAAAAACCGTTTGTTGATCCTTTTTGCGGTTCCGGCACCATTCCAATTGAGGCAGCACTAATCGGACAAAATATTGCCCCCGGATTTAATCGTGAATTTATTTCTGAATCGTGGTCATGGGTGCCTGAACAAGTCTGGGATGAGGCAAGAACTGAGACAGAGGATTTAGCGAACTATGATCAGCAGCTTGATATAACTGGCTCTGATATTGATCATCGCATGGTGAAAATTGCTCAGGAGAATGCATTTGAAGCAGGCTTTGGTGATTTAATCAGCTTTAAACAAATGCAGGTAAAGGATTTTACAACAACAAAGGAATATGGAGTAATCGCCTGCAATCCTCCATATGGGGAACGATTAGGGGAAAAAGAAGCAGTTCAGAAAATGTATGAAGATATGGGAAAGGCATTATCGTCCCTTGATACATGGTCGATATATGTTCTTACTTCGAATGAAGACTTTGAGAAATTTTACGGAAAACAAGCAACAAAGAAGCGTAAATTGTTTAATGGCTTTATAAAAACAGACTACTATCAATACTGGGGGAAAAGACCTCCAAAATAAGAAAAGCGGAAGCGCCTTGTCCACCCCCGACAAGCACAAGCCAATCCTCCCGGAAAGGTGTACTTTCCTTTCTGGGAGGATTGGCTTGTGACCTCGAGGGGGTAGGCGCTGAAGCTAGACAGTTCTCAAACTCGAGAAAAATAATACTTTCGGAGCATAGAACCACCTGTCCTTGAATACAATAGATGTATCATTTAGAGGATCAGGAGGCCAAGCCAATGCACCATTCCAATATAGATTTTAATAAAATATCACAGGTGTTAATAAATACGATTGAAGCGGTGAAGGGGGAACAGGAATTATCATCAGCGGCACTCGAACAGTTGCAAACTGCTCAAAATGAACTTCAGCAAGCGATGTCGTTATCATTTTCATCTGTACATAAAAGATCGGCTATTAAGAGGGGACCTGGCTGAGATGTGTCAGGTTCTTTTCTTTTATGTTTTAGTTCTTAAAGCGGCTTTTGCACTTCTTACTTGACACTTTCTCTATTTACGATACAATGATTGATGGTCTTTTGTTTAACAATGAAACAAAGATGAGATAATGATACAGGTATGAGATGAAGCGTCTATTAACAGGCGCTTAAATTTTTTCTATGTCGGAGGGGTAATATGCAAAGCAGAATGCCTTTTGCATTGTCCAAAAGTGAATCTTTTTTTGATAAATTAAGTGAATGGATCGGGGATGTTTTTTACGATATCCTGCCTGAAGCAGGCTTTGAAATGCGTGATGAACAAATTTTCATGGCATTTCAGCTTGAAAAGGCATTTAAGGAAAAGAAGGTTATATTCGCTGAAGCGGGTGTAGGTACAGGAAAGACGATTGTTTATTTGCTCTATAGCCTAGCCTATGCAAGATATATAAATAAACCAGCCATCATAGCCTGTGCAGATGAAACATTAATTGAGCAACTTGTGAAAAAAGAGGGCGATATTGCCAAGCTTGAAAAGGCACTAAACTTAAATATTGATGTACGGCTAGCGAAGTCAAGGGACCAATATCTATGTTTAAATAAGCTTGACCAATTAGTTGCAAGTGAAAATATGGATACATATAACTCGGTTTACGATCAGCTCCCTGAATTTGTCCATTCTGGTTCTTCCATGCAAAGCTTTGAAAGATATGGAGATCGAAAGGAATATCCTGAATTAACAGATGAGAAATGGAACGATATTGCATGGGATCCTTTTCAAGATTGCTTTACATGTGAAAAACGCCATCGTTGTGGACAAACTTTGAATCGTGATTTCTACAGGAATGCGAAGGATATAATTATCTGTTCCCACGATTTTTATATGGAGCATATTTGGACAAAGGAATCTAGAAAGAGAGAAGGGCAGCTTCCGCTTTTGCCGGATAGTTCTTGTGTCGTTTTCGATGAAGGTCATTTACTGGAATATGCCTCTCAAAAGGCATTAACCTATAGATTTACAGAGCAAATTCTTGAATCGCTATTAACCCGATTAATGGCCAATGATGTAAGAGAAAAGACATTGCATATGATCGATGAAACCATTATTCAAAATGAGCGATTTTTCTTTTCTCTTGAAAAGGCATCTTCTCTAGCAGAAGGTTCGGATAAAAAAACAATTAAAAAGTCTGAGATTGTCATCAAGGAAGGAAAAAAACTTCTTCAATATATTAGTTCACTTGAAGATGAGCTTGTGTTTGAAAGCGAAATGTATGTTATTAACGAATATGATTTAAAAATTGTTGAGGAGTATTTAGAACAAATATCGTATTCGCTATCCTTATTTCTAAAGGATTTGAAGGGGATCACTTGGTTCGAGGAACATGCAGGGGAAAGAACGCTCGTAATCATGCCCCGCATGGTTGAAGATATTATGAGAGAAGAAGTCTTCTCTCAACAGAAGCCATTTATTTTCTCTTCTGCGACACTTTCGGAAAATAAGTCATTTGATTATATGGCGAAAAGCTTAGGAATCGACAGCTACTTATCTTTTACCGTTTCTTCGCCATTTAATTATGATGATAATATGGTTATTAATATGCCGGCATTTAAAGAGGATTCACTTGATGAGAAAATGCAATATGTCGAAGAACAACTAGAAAAGTCTGATGGAAGAGCGTTAGTCCTTTTTACAGCAAAAGAGGAGCTTGCCAGCTTCAAAAAGAGGATTGAAGGCAAGATGAAATTCCCTGTCTATTTTGAAGGAGATGCTGAAATTAGTACGCTCGTATCTAATTTTCAAAATGAAGAGCAATCAGTACTATGCTCAGTTCATTTATGGGAAGGTTTAGACGTTCCTGGGAGATCACTTGAAAATGTCTTTATATTCTCATTGCCATTTCCTCCTCAAGATCCTGTTTTTAAAGCAAAACGTGAGGGGGCCTCTGACCCGTTTAAAGAGGTTGATTTGCCGTATATGCTTTTACGGTTAAGGCAAGGAATTGGAAGATTAATCAGAACTCATGAAGACAAAGGAAGAGTGCATATTCTTATTAAGGAAAATGAAGATAATGAAGTCCTTAAGCAAATTAAAAATGTGCTCCCAACAACGGAAGGTTAAACTAATAAAATACATCCCCTCTGCTAGTGAAAAGCAGAAGGGGATGTTTTTTAAAAGAGTTAAGAAAGCATAACATTTCTCGAGTTTGAGAACTGTCTAGCTCCAGCGCCTACCCCCGACATACAGGACGTACTAGTGTCGACTATGCGACAGGACATGCATCAATTAATTGCCAGATACTGATTTTGCGGAATGATATGGGGAAAATGTTGAAAATCCTCTTCGATAAGTAGAATGTT
>NZ_JBALOZ010000067.1:3829-6096 GCF_036965125.1 Bacillus sp. JJ1503 | reverse complement strand
CCAGTTATCTGACTGTGTTGTTGCTATTGATAAAAATGGTTTTGTTATTTATATTAACCATACTTATTGCGAAATTTTAGGAGTTAACCGTGAATTTGCACTAGGTCAACATGTAACTGAATTAATCTCTCCCCATACAAAACTGCATTTAGTGGCAAAAAACGGAAAACCTCTAATTGATGAGCTTGTGGTAAGGGGAAGAAAATTAGTAATTAAACAGTTACCTATCAAATCTGGAGATGTAGTAGTTGGGGCTGTAGGCTTTGCTATTTTTAACGAAACTAGTCAGGTATTAGACCTAGCACGTAAACTATTTAATATAGAGTTAGAACCTAGTATAAATAACTATTGGAAAGCAAAGTACAACTTAAAGGATATTATTGGATCGAGTAAACAAATTGAAGAATTAAAAAAGCAGATAAAACGTATTTCGCAATCAAACTCCTCAGTATTGATTTATGGTGAAAGTGGTACCGGAAAAGAGCTTATAGCTCATTCAATACATACTCTATCGAATCGATCATCCAATCCTTTTGTACGTATTAACTGTTCCGCAATTCCAAGAGAATTGCTTGAAGCTGAATTATTTGGTTACGAAGGTGGAGCATTTACTGGAGCTCGCCAAAAAGGCCAAATAGGTAAAGTCGAATTGGCCAATTCCGGAACATTATTTCTTGACGAAATTGGAGATATGCCTCTACCAATGCAATCATCTTTACTCAGAGTTTTGCAAGAAAAGGAAATAGTGAGAGTGGGAGGAACAAAACCCATTCCAGTTGATGTACGTGTAATATGTGCCACGCATCGTAATTTACATAAACATGTAATTGAAAACCAATTTAGACAGGATCTTTATTATAGAATTAATATCTTTACAGTTAAAGTACCTTCCTTAAGGGAGAGAACAGACGATTTACCTGAATTGATTAATCATTTTTTATTAACTCTTCGTAGTGAATTAGGTTTAGGTGAACTATACTTGACTGATGAACTAATGGATTATTTAAAGAAGTATAGTTGGCCAGGTAATATCCGTGAATTAAGAAATGTTATAGAGCATGCAGTTCATTTTGTAACTGGTAATCAATTGAAATTAGAACACTTACCAGAACTAAGTAAACTATCTAATATTAGCAATCATAATACAAACTTAAACCTAAATGAAAATGTTAAGGCCGTCGAATACGCCACTATTCAAACGGCCCTAAATCAAACGAATGGAAATAAAACACGTGCAGCCAAGTTACTAGGTATTGATCGAAGTCAATTATATAAAAAATTACGAGAATATGAATTAATGTAATTCAAATACAGGCAAACCTGATAAGAATTTTAACATATGACTATTAAATTCAAATGGTTGTTCCAACATAGGGAAATGTGCAGCTTTTGAAATAATGTATAATTCAGAGCCCTTAATATTGTCATAAAGATATTCAGATTCTTTAACTGGAGTAATGTCATCTTCTTCTCCAACTATAATCATAGTAGGAATATTTAAAGAGTGTATTTCTTGACGGACATCAAAGCTATCTAAGGAGCGTATTGCCTGTTTTGCTACATGTTTAGGAGTTTTAATTACTTCATTTTCAGCCCATTTTACTACACTTTGTGAAGTGGTAGAAGAAAAACTATGCCTAATAACTTCTTTACTGGCTTCTTCAATACCAATTTCATCGATTCTATTTATTACATTCTTAGCTTGAACCATAGGTCCTAAACCATAAGCTGTAGTACCCACTAATATAAGCGCGCGAACCAAATTAGGATGGTCTAAAGCAAAACGTTGAACTATAGCTCCTCCCATTGAAAGACCAACAAGTACTGCTGATGTTATATTAAGGGATTCCATTAATTTTCTTAAATCTTCGGAAAATTTTTCTATTGTATAATCAACATGTTCAGGTTTTTCAGAATCACCATGACCACGAAGGTCAAAAGAGATCACTTTGTATTCTGACAGTTAATAAAATTGTACTTTTTATCCATTCTTCTACCTCATTAATACTCACTCACAAAGCACTTGCTGGAAACCCTAAATTTTCGTTTTCTGAATAAGCGTCTCGGTATATTTTCACTAATATTTCAGCCTCATTTATCCTTGCTCTTTCAATGTTTATATTCACAATATCCCCTCCAGAATATAATAATACTTAGATAATTGTGTTTTTGGATTTAATTAGAATTCATTGAGATACTTACTTTTTTCGACAAATTGTAGTAATTCCCTTCTTATTCCATTAAATGTCCCTTTTCATGAAGAAAGA
>NZ_JBALOZ010000067.1:0-3790 GCF_036965125.1 Bacillus sp. JJ1503 | reverse complement strand
AGAAAAGCGCCCTTTAATGGAATAACCAAAATATGGGCTAAACCCCATCCCCATCAAGCTAAGGCAAATCATTACCCCCAAAACGAAAAAACGATATTTCTTCTGTAATATAATGGAAAGTATGACGTTTTTTATGTGTCGTGAGGTTTCAAACGAACTTACTCTCTTTTCACAGGTATTACAACGATCTTTGTCTCTACAAGCTCTCCAACAGCTGACCAAAAAGGTAGGTTAAAGAACGAGTAGTACCAAGCTAAAGATTTAATAACGTTGTGCATGTGGTTTATTCAAAAAGTAGGCCTGCTACCAGCCAAGCTGCTATAGACCACAATAAGCAATTTAATGAACGCTAAATACTTAATTTACAAGGGAATTAGGTAATTGGCTGTAACGAAAATGAACAGTTTTGTTACTGTAAAACCAATACTCTAATGTACGTATTAAGTGATGATACAAGCAAATTTTGTTTAAATCCTTATGATAATACCCTACTTATAAACAATATTTTGCCACTGACTGTGCAACGCTGTTACTGAGCCATAATGCACTTTATCGGTAGTTAAGGATAGAAGAAATATTTACGAACAAAGATGAAAAAATACTTTTGTTTTCATACAGCATGCTGTAATATCGATAAGGGCACCCCAAAAATAGAGAGAGGTGCTTAATATGTATGGAGTTATTAATTATGAGGTATTTTTATTAACAGGAATTTTACTAAACTTAATTCCTGGTGCAGACACAATGTATATAGTCGGGAGAAGTATGTCACAAGGCCGAAAAGCAGGTGTTTATTCTGTTTTAGGTATTATTACTGGTTCTTTGACTCACACGTTGTTCGTTGCTTTTGGTTTATCAATCATACTTGTAAAATCTGTTCTCTTATTTAATATCATCAAAATTGTTGGTGTTATTTATTTAGTGTATTTAGGGATTAGAATGTTGATTGATAAAACAAATTTAGCTTTTCAGGCTGCTGCAACCAACAAGCTAAACATAAGGAAAATATACGTGCAAGGGCTTTTGACAAGTCTTACGAATCCAAAAGTTTCTTTGTTTTTTATTGCGTTTCTTCCTCAATTTATAGATACAAAGGATTCGGGACCGATCCCATTTATCATTCTGGGACTGACCTTTACTATCACTGGGTTGTTATGGTGTCTATTTATTGCTTATTTTTCTTCCTACGTTACAAAAAAACTAAGAGGAAACCAAAAGATAGGAACGGTTTTAAACAAAATTACAGGAATGATTTTTATCGGCATGGGGATAAAGCTACTGCAAACAAAAGCTCCTCACTAAACTTGAATAAAACAACAATGCCCCTTCAGATATTCAATTTCAGGTTTAAGTAGATTCATATATGTTGAGAAGCCCTTCAGATTTTACTCTGAAGGGCTTCTTGCTTGTTCTAAATCATTTTTTAACATGTGACACATTACTTTTTATTGTTAGCTAGATAAGGAGCTATGTATAGGTTTTTGTGGGCTTACATATATATCGCTATCTTTTTCACCTATTACCATATGGTATAAATACAAATTACCCACCCCTCTCACAATACGCAACTCGCTTACTTTATCTATCATTACCATAAGTATTCAATTGTCATTGATATTCCTTCTTCCATTAAATGGCCCGATTACTGAAAAAAGCACAATTCCTCTTCAAGAATTGCGCCCTTTAATGGAATAACTAAAACATGATCCCCATCTTAAAAATAAATTAATTCTTCTATTATTAAAGCACCCTTTGAATTGTAACATTTTAAAATCCATACAAATATCAGAGTCTTTATATTGGAAATATTAGGTAAACACAAGGACCGTCCCCATGTTTGGTATTTCACTCAATCTCAATTCTGTCTCCGATGCTTACCTTCCCAGGTTTCACTACGGTAGCATAAACTCCAAAGCTTCCAGCATTATTTTTCACAATAGATCTTAGTACATTTGGATCTTTTGGAAGGTCTCCTTGAGATAATGTTGTCATGACACATCTCTTTGTTTCTTGAGAAATTTTGAGCTGTACACTACCAATGGTTAAGGTTTTACCCACCCAATCATTTTCTATAAATGCTTCCGTATCTGGAACTTCAATAATAATATTAGGCCTGAACCGTCGTGCCTCAATTCTGCTTTCCGGTGCCAGTTTCCTTAAGTAATTAATAGTTGAGGTTGTAATAATATGTACCATATCAATATCAAAAAACGTGTCTTTTGGTGAAGTTCTTGTAAAAATCGAGCCTTTGTTGGCAAGTTCCTCGATATATTCAGGAATATATCCTTCAAACTGTACATCTTTTGCGGATGGAGTTGACAAATGAACGTTTCGATTCAAGCTGTTTGAAAGCAATTCATTTCTTTCTTCGTCTGTACTAATAATCGAACGACCATCCGGAAAAGTAATTCTTACCGGAGGAACTGCAGCATTCTCCTGTGTGGGTTCAACAAACGCTGCCCGATACTGAAACATGTTTGGCCATTTTTTAGGATTTTTAGCATTAGCAAGTTTACCAGTTTCATTATCAATGACTCCATAAGCTCTATCCCCTAATAACCCCTTTTCCGCAATCTCACATGTGTTTAATTCCTCCCCCATCATCGACTTAACGGGATATCTCCAAATTGAAGCAACCTTTAAAGATGCCATACAAATCACCCTTCCCATACTTAATAAAAGATATTATGCCTTATTTGTAAGTATGTTGTTTTATACAGAATTCGCAAAAGAAGGAATAACGTTCCATTGATTGCCAATCTATTTTTCCAAGTAGGACCAATTTCTTTAATTTGTTTTTTATTATTTTTCAAACCCTCAATCGTTTAGGGCAAATGATTTATATTTAGTTTTGCTGTTGTTAATGACAACTCTTGTTCCAAGGCATAACCAAATTGATACAGTTTTGCTTCTTCCCATTCCTTACCTATAAATTGGATTCCAATTGGTAAGCCCTCACTTGAAAAATCACAAGGTAACGCTAAGCTTGGAAAACCGTTCAAATTTGTTGGAGAAGTTTGTTTTGAGATTATTTGCCGAACAACAATAGCATTTTGATCATTTCCAATAAACCTCTCATTAATACGAGGAGGTAAAATAGATGTTGTAGGAGTTAGGATAACATCGACTTTTTCGAAAACATCATTGAATTCCTTTTTCGCTAACTTTCGAGTTTGTAATGCGGTTGCATATTCAAATCCTCTTATATAACGTCCTGTTAGCAATCTTTCCTTCACTTCATCATCCCAAAGATCTGGAAAGCCCTCCAAACCCTCCCTATTAATTGCATATGCATCACTAGAAAGAATAACACGCTGTGCATCTAAAAACTTCTCTATATTCGGAAGTGCAACTCGAGTTATCCTTACTCCTAATGCTTCTAGAATTGTTATCGCTTCTTCTACTTTTTTAGATATTTCTTCATTTAAATCCTCAAAATAAAAATTACTCGGAACTCCTATAGATGTCCCCTTAATATCTTTACCAATTAATCTAGTAAAATCTTCAGGTTTACGGTAGATAGCATCAGGATCTTCTGAATCAAATCCGGAAATGGCATTTAATATTAATGCATTATCATGGACTGTTCTTGTCATAGGCCCGACATGATCCTGAATCCATGATATCGGATACATACCACGCTTACTTACAGTACCATATGTAGGCTTCATCCCAACGATTCCACAGAAAGAAGCCGGTAAACGGATAGAACCTCCAGCATCTGTGCCAATTGCTCCATAACTAAGACACGCCGCTACCGCTGCAGCTGAGCCACTACTTGATCCTCCAG
>NZ_JBALOZ010000066.1:0-3818 GCF_036965125.1 Bacillus sp. JJ1503 | reverse complement strand
GAGTTAAAATTATGAACAAGTACTTATTTCTGCTCATTGGATTTCTTTTATTAACGGGATGTGCTGAAAAAAAAGCGGAATCACCAAAACCAAAAGGGACTGCAGAAGAAATAAAAATTGAAGAGTATTTTCCTCAAGAGAATAAAACATATGTATACCGAGGTGAAGGGAATGAATATGCAGCCTTTACTGAATTTTTTTATCAAAGAACAGACAGCTATCTTCCTTCTATTGTTGAAAATGGCGGAACTAGAATATTAAAAATTTATAAATTAACGGATAAAGGAATTTATCAGGTTTATGATCGGCCTGAATTCTATGATGAAGAGATTCCACCTTTGGCAGAGTTAGAAAAGCAATTTAACCTTGTCCCACTTTTAATAAAACCATTACAAGTCGAGAAATCATTTAATGGCTTTACAATAAGTCATACAAATGCGGAGCTGTTGCTCCCTATTGGTAAAGTAAAAAATGTCGTCATCATCGAACAGTATGATAAGGAAAATGAGACGATTATCCGAAAGTATTGGGCACCTGGGATGGGGATGGTTAAGCAGGAATTTGTTTCATCAGAAAAGAATACGGAAAAGTTCTCAGTTACGTCAGAGCTTGAAAAAATTCATTAATCATGGTAAGGCATGCTAATTGCACCATTTCGGTTATCATGCATGCCTCTTAATAATTTATTATGAATGTATAAAGCAGTATAATAGGGAAGATCCACGATTTTCATAGAGAGGGGCCATACATATGTCATATCCAATTACAGATGAGATTTTTCAATTAATTTCTAAGCTTGTATCCATTCCAAGTCCATCTGGAAATACAAATGAAGTCATCACATTTGTTGAAAATTATTTAAAAGAATTAAAGGTCGAAACAAAAAGAAATCGCAAAGGCGGTCTAATTGCAACGATCGGCGGCCAGGATGATACGAACCATCGAATGCTTACAGCTCATGTAGACACACTTGGTGCCATCGTTAAGGAAATTAAACCGAGCGGAAGGTTAAAGATTGACCTAATTGGCGGATTTAAATATAACTCAATTGAAGGGGAATATTGCGAGATTGAAACGGCATCAGGAAAAAAATATACCGGGACAATCTTAATGCATCAAACGTCCGTCCACGTATACAAAGATGCAGGCAAGGCTGAAAGAAACCAGGATAATATGGAAGTGCGTTTAGATGAAGTAGTAAAAAATGCTGAGGATGTTCGTACCTTAGGCATTGAGGTCGGAGATTTTGTCTCATTTGACCCTAGAGTGGAAATAACACCGTCTGGATTTATTAAATCAAGACATTTAGATGATAAGGCAAGCGTAGCCATTCTTCTGTTATTAATTAAACAAATCAAGACCGAGAAAATCGAACTGCCCTATACGACCCATTTTTTAATCTCTAATAATGAGGAAATTGGTTATGGTGGTAATTCAAATATTACTCCAGAAACAGTTGAATATTTGGCTGTTGATATGGGAGCCATGGGTGATGGTCAATCTACTGATGAATACACAGTATCTATTTGTGTAAAGGATGCTAGCGGACCTTACCACTATGGTTTAAGAAAAAAACTTGTTCAGCTTGCAGTGGATAACCAAATAGATTATAAGCTAGATATTTATCCATTTTATGGATCAGATGCATCTGCCGCAATCCGGTCAGGTCATGATATCGTCCATGGCTTAGTTGGACCTGGAATTGATTCATCCCATGCTTTTGAACGTACTCATAAGTCTTCCATTGATAATACAGCTAAATTACTCTATCATTACGTTTTATCAGAAATGATCGAATAAACACTAGTAAACCAAGCCCTTGTTAGTGGCTTGGTTTACTTTTTTCTGCAAACAAAAAAGATCTAATTTAAAAGGCAGTTTTCGCACCCAAGTAACGGGTTTTCCAATAGGTTAGAGTCATATCGCTAATTATGACCCCAGTAGACGATCCAGAGTGGATAAATTTATTGTTTCCTAGGTAAATTCCTGCATGTGATGGACCTGATGAACTAGTATTAAAGAACACAATATCCCCTATGTTTGGTGATGAAACTGGCTTTGTTGCATTCCAAATGGTTAAGACTGTTCGCGGAAAAGATATTCCTGCATGATTAAAAACATAGTTTAAGTAGCCGCTGCAATCAAATCCCGCAGGTGAGCTCCCTCCCCAAACATAAGGCACACCTATATATTTCTTTGCTTCAGCAATCAGAGCATCAACCTTTGAAACTGCACTTTCTTTAATTTGAGTTGCAGGTGCCTGTTGAACCGTTATTTTTTGACCTACATAAATGACATTAGAATTTAAACTATTCATAGACATTAACTGTGAAACAGATAAATTATGTTCAGTTGCTATTTTCCAAAGAGAATCTCCATTTTGGACTGTATATGTATTAATTGAATCAGGTCGATCAACTGGAGGGGCAGGCTGAGCTGACTTGATAAGTAGTTTTTGTCCAGGATAAATAAAGCTAGAATTCAGATTATTCAAACTTTTTAATGCGTCAATCGTTTGTTTATTAGAATTGGCAATTCCCCATAATGTATCACCACTTTTGACAATATAGTAATCTGCTTCTCTATTAACTTCTTCATCATGATTATGTGGTGCCATTAGATTCAAACTTTGTCCAGGATAGATATCGTAATCTGTAAGGCTGTTCCATTCCATAAGCTGACTAATAGATAGATTGTTTACTTGGGCAATTTTCCATAACATATCACCCGATCGGACTTGATAAGTCAATTCGTGAGCACTTGCAGGATTCTGAAATGCAGTAAATACTAAGACAGCTGCTGCAGTCATTGTCAGTAGTTGCTTTCTCATGGTGACCACTCCTTATTTTTTCTTATACACCCTTATTTTAGTAATAATTCTATTAAAATCCTATATGTAAAAATTGGCTCGGTTAGTAATTCAATCCTATAGATGTCAAAACTGGCGATAATGCAAGGATCCCCCAAAATCCATAGGTATTTAATCCTAAAAACTAGATCTAAGTAACCCCTAGATAAATAAAGCAAGTTAATTATTTGTTTAACACGAAAAAAAGAAGCTGATTGTAATCAGCTTCCCCCATGAATTTATGCTCTGTCCTGCCACACCCTTTTATTTTCGACTCTCTTCGTATAATCTAAAGAATCAAGCTTCTCTAGAAATGGGATCATATACTTACGAGAAAGATCGAGGATGTCTTTTGCATCACCTACTTCAAATTCTGTAGTGGTTCTTGCTCTTAATTGTTCAACAGCTTTATTGAAGTGCTCCGCATGCCAATAGAATTGTTCGTCAAGGGAGATCACTTCTTCGATATCCGTTAGAAACTTCGTTAGGTCTAATATTAAATCACTTGGAATACCGGCTTTCGAAATATAATCATTTAAATACTTAACCTTTAATCCGTCTTTTTTCAAATCTGCAAGCATATTTTCGGTGCGCTTCTGCCAGCTTTTTGGTACATGAGGCTTAAATTCGCTCAGAAAAACAAATTGATCCTTCTTACCGAAAACACTTGTTTCAATCCCCTGCTCTAACACAAATTCTGCTAGTTTCTTAGGGTATTGTTTACTAGTTAATTGCAAGAGCTCTGCCCTATTCATCCCTGCTTTCAAAGGACTTTCACCGTGGAAATCCTGTAAGAGAGTCATCATATCTTTTTCAATTGATTCCTTGATTATAAACAGGGTGTACTCTTTTCCGCCAAATAGGAGAAATTCTTCATCCATTAAATAGTTTTGAAGCTCTTGTTCCGCAATAGATGTTCTTTTCAAAATCTCTTGAAACGGCAAACTTTTTGCCTCATAAAGTGCAGCAT
>NZ_JBALOZ010000065.1:0-17924 GCF_036965125.1 Bacillus sp. JJ1503 | reverse complement strand
TTATTGGACTATATGAAGCATCTGACGGAAAAATTCTATACAACAATGAAAATATTAATAAGAAAAAGTCCTTTAGTGAGGCACAGAAATTAAATCGAAAAATTCAAATGATCTTCCAAGACCCATATTCATCATTGAATCCAAGACAGACAGTTGCGGATATTATTGCAGAAGGTCTAGATATTCATGGCCTTTCTTCTAGTAAAAAAACAAGGATGGAAAAAGTTTATGAATTACTAGAAACGGTTGGTCTAAACCGGGAGCATGCGAACCGGTATCCGCATGAATTCAGCGGAGGACAGCGGCAAAGAATTGGGATAGCAAGGGCGCTAGCAGTAGAGCCAGAATTTATTATTGCCGATGAGCCTATTTCTGCCCTTGATGTTTCCATTCAGGCTCAAGTCGTGAATTTAATGAAAAAGCTGCAGAAAGACAAAGGGCTGACTTATCTATTTATTGCCCATGATCTTTCTATGGTGAAATATATTAGCGACCGAATTGGAGTTATGTATAAAGGAAGACTAGTAGAATTAGCGGAAAGTGATGAGCTATACGATAATCCATTACATCCATACACGAAATCACTTCTATCAGCCATCCCTTTACCTGATCCTGCAACAGAGAAAACACGTACGAGAATTAAATTTGATTCTAGCTTTGCTTGGAATGGTGAAGGAGAGGAGCCAATACTTAGAGAAGTAAAGACAGGTCATTGGCTGGCATGTACAGAACAGGAATATGAGGAATACAAGAATCAAAACACTGATGTCGTCTAAGCGAAAAAAGGAAGTGTCAGGGGGAAAGCAATGAAAAAATCAATTTACATCATTTTGATATCACTGTGTATTTCATTCATTGCAACCTCTTTTGCAAATGGGGATAAATGGATTGACTTTATCAACTTTCTGTTTTTTATCTCTATCACACTGCTTATGTTAGGTGGAATTTTAATAGTACTTAAGGGCGGGATGTTTGATGGAATCATTTATAGCTTTCGGCGTTTTTATAGACGAACATCTAAGCTTGAGAATTATATCTCAGAGCAAACTGGAGAGTTACAAAACACTCCTAAGAATAGTTTAAGTGGTTTATCGGTTCATCCAATTCTTATTTCTGGTACTGCCTTATTTTTATTTTCACTTTTTGCTGCGTATTTATGATGAAATAATAAATTTCAACGGGAGGAAATACAAATGAAACGACTAGAAAAATTGAGAGAATTGTTCGATGGCTTTGGAATTGATACATTGCTGATTACGAATGATCAAAACCGCAGATATCTAACAGGTTTTACTGGAACGGCCGGGTTAGTATTGATTACGAAGGAAGAAGCATTGCTATTAGTAGATTTTCGCTATGTAAGACAAGCAAACGAGCAGGCCAAAGATTTTTCCATCGTTCAAGTAAGCACAAAAGCAGAATTGCTCTCTGAAGTTGTTCGACAAACAGAGCGATTAAATATTTCGAAGCTTGGATTCGAACAAACTCACATGAGCTTTTATTCTTATTCCGAGTATCAAGCCCAATTAAAAGCAGAAATGGTTCCACTAACAGGAGCGATTGAAAAGCTTCGGATGATTAAGGATGAAGAGGAAATAAGCATTATTAGAGAAGCAGCAGAAATAGCGGATGCTGCATTTACACATATTCTCGAGTTTATTAAACCAGGAATCAAGGAAATAGAAGTTTCCAATGAATTAGAGGCATATATGAGAAAACTTGGGGCAACTTCCTCCGCTTTTGATACGATAGTTGCGTCAGGGTACCGTGGTGCTTTTCCTCACGGTGTGGCAAGTTCAAAAATGATTGAAAAAGGCGATATGGTAACACTAGACTTTGGTGCTTACTATAAGGGCTATCGTTCTGATATCACGAGAACGATTGCGGTTGGCGAACCGAAGGAAGAATTAAAAGAAATTTATCATATTGTACTAGAGTCGCTTTCAACAGCCTTAGCCGGCATAAAGCCAGGGATGACTGGAAAAGCAGCAGATGCTTTATCAAGAGATTTTATTACCGAAAAAGGCTATGGCAAGCAATATGGCCACGGCTCAGGTCATGGTATTGGATTAGATATTCATGAAGAGCCGTTCAAAAATACAAAGTGTGAGATTGTGATTGAGCCTAATATGGTCCTCACGGTTGAACCGGGTATTTATATTCCAGAACTTGGAGGAGTCCGTATTGAAGATGATATTCTTATCACCCAGGCCGGAATTGAAATTATCACGAAATCTCCAAAAGAATTAATTATTTTATAGCAGCAATGCAAAAAACATATAAAAAAGGGGCAATTCCAATGAAAATCAAAAGTACTATCATCCTTGCTTTCATGCTTCTATTAAGTTCCTTTTTAACAGGTTGTTATGGAGGAGAAAGTAAGCAAACAACTACAACTTCAGAAGGAGATAGCAGCAAGGAAGAAGTTCAAGCAGTAAGTGAGCAAGTCCTCAACCTCGTTGAAGGCGGAGAACTGCCAACCCTTGATACTCTAGGACTATTCGATGCACTATCAAGCAGAACCATGAATAATATTTTTGAAGGACTTTACAGACTTGACGAATCTCATGCACCTGTACCAGGTATGGCAGAAAGCTATGAGCTAAGTGAGGATGGAAAAGTTTATACATTCAAAATCCGTTCAGATGCAAAATGGAGCAATGGAACATCTGTAACGGCAAAGGATTTCGAATTTGCATGGAAGAAGGCAATCAATCCTGACACTCTATCAACCTATTCTTACCTTTTCAATGATATTAAAAATGCTGCAGCAATCCAGGATTCCGAAAATAGCTTATTTGGAAAGGTAGATGAATTAGGCGTTAAAGTAATAGATGACCAAACATTGCAAATTGAACTAGATCATCCAGTACCTTACTTTTTAAGCTTAGTTACTTATCCAGTATTTTTCCCGCAAAATAATGAATTTGTGGAATCTCAAGGGGATCAATATGCCCTAGAAGCAGCGAACCTTATTTATAACGGTCCTTTCGTATTAGATTCTTGGGAGCATGAGGTTGGCTGGACTTATAAGAAAAATTCAAACTATTGGGATGCTGCGACAGTTAAGCTAGAAACCATCAATGTCAAAGTTGTTAAAGAAGCAGCAACAAGGGTTAATCTGTATGACACAGGAAAACTTGATTTAACTGAGATCGCGTCTGAATTTATTGGCCAATATGCAAATACACCAGAATTCCATACATTGCTAAAGCCAGAAGTATTCTTTATCCGCATGAATCAACAGAATAAATACTTGGCTAATGTAAATATCCGTAAGGCCATTGATATGGGGTGGGATAAGAAAGCTGCTGCAGAAAGCCTGTTAAATAACGGCTCTGTGCCCGCTTATTATTTAGTTCCTAAAGAATTTGCATTTGATGAAAGCGGGAACGACTTCCGTACAAAATACGCTGGCTTTAATAATGAAGGAATCGAGAAAGCAAAGGAATATTGGGAAAAAGGGTTAGAAGAGCTAGGTGTTAATAGCATCGAGTTAGAATTTCTAAGCTACGACAGCGAGGAAAGAAAACGCGTCAGCGAATATTTCAAAAATCAGTTAGAGACCAATTTGCCTGGCTTAACTATTAAAATCAATCAGCAGCCTAATAAGCAAAAGCTAGCCTTAGAATCAAGCCTGCAATATGATCTTACTTATTCTGGCTGGGGTCCGGATTTCCAAGACCCAATTACGTTTATGGATCTTTATCTATCTGATGGCCCATATAACTGGTCAAATTACGGGAACGAGAAATTCGATAGTCTCATAACAGAAGCAAAAACAAATCCAACTGATGTTCAAAAAAGATGGGAGAATATGCAGGAAGCTGAAAGAATCCTAATCGAAGAGGATGCAGCCATTTCTCCGATGTACCAATCTGGTCTTGCCCAGTTGAAAAAGCCATATGTTAAAGGATATGTGGCTCACCCATTTGGAGTATTTGCTTCTTATAAGTGGACCTATATTGAAGGGAAATAATTTCGTTAATCTTAGTCCGTGTCAATTCTTATGGGGCGGACTAAGAATATGAAAAGGATTTTATATGATTTAAGTTCCAATAATACTCGATCTAATAAAACTATTTAAATTGGAGGTAATTCAATGAACTTCAGCAAAATGTTTACAACCGTTGATTTGCATGTTGCAGGAGAACCGTTACGTGTTATTACTGGCGGATTTCCAGAAATAAAAGGTGACACTCAGTTGGAAAGACGTGCCTATTGTATGGAGCACTTAGACCACCTAAGAGAAATATTAATGTACGAACCACGTGGCCATCATGGAATGTATGGGTGCATCATTACTCCTCCAGCAAGTCCGCATGCTGATTTCGGGGTGCTGTTTATGCATAATGAAGGATGGAGTACGATGTGCGGTCATGGGATTATCGCTGTGATGACGCTCGGCATTGAGACAGGCATGTTTGATCTATCAGGCGGAAAAGAAAAATTTATTATCGATAGCCCAGCAGGCGAAGTAGTCGCTTATGCAAAATATAATGGAAATCAAGTAGAATCCGTTTCATTTGAAAATGTCCCTTCATTTGTTTATAAGAAGGATGTCCCAGTGAAAATTGACGGCTATGAATTTAATGTTGATATTGCTTATGGAGGCGCTTTTTACGCTGTTGTTGATAGTAAAGAAATGGATTTGAAAGTAAACTTTAAAGATGTAGCGGCCCTCCAAACATGGGGCGGGAAAATCAAACATTACATCGAAAGCCAAATGGAAGTGAAACATCCGCTTGAGCCTGGATTAAAGGGAATCTATGGAGTTATTTTTTCAGACGAGCCAAAAAAAGAAGGGGCAGATCTTCGGAATGTGACGATTTTTGCTGATGAACAAGTTGACCGTTCACCATGTGGAAGTGGAACCTCTGCCAGAGCTGCAACACTCGTAGAGCATGGCCGTCTAAAAGAGGGAGAAAGCTTTGTCCATGAGTGTATTACCGATGGCCAATTTATTGGCGAAATATTATCGCTCACTAAGGTAGCAGATTATGACGCCGTTGTTTCTAAAGTATCCGGGCAGGCTTTTATTACCGGATTCCATCAATTTGTCGTAGATCCAAGAGATCCGTTGAAGCAAGGATTTTTATTAGCCTAATAGACGATCTTAAATTTGAATTGACAAAAGCCGATTGTAGCCATCCATTACATTCGGCTTTTTCTAGTTTATCCGCTATCACTCCTAAAAATGCAGTATAATTTAAGACAGCAGATAATTAAATTACTTGACACAATTTACATACAAAAATATAATTACTTACATAAAGTAACTTATTTATAAAAAATTAAGATGATTGTCCGAATGACTAATCATAAAGATAGTAAATAGGTTACCAGCCTGTAGTTTAATGAATTAATTCGAAAAAAAATATTTTTAATCTGTTGACAATCAAAAATGAATATATTATCATTATCTCATATTCAAGATAAATAATTTAAAGATATATGAATTAAGGGTTATCTCAAAAATATTCGAACTTGATCAAAATTCAATTTATAAGATGGAACTATTTTTTTGCCTTAATATCTCAAGGTTGAGATTCTTGAAAGGTAGATGAATAAGTTGAATTTATATTTGAAAAACTAGTAAAAGTACTGCAATAACAATAATTTTTTAAGTGGATCACGGTAATAATAAAGCTTGAACCTCACAATAAACTGATAGCGAAAATAAGGAACAAAAAGGCAGAGCACAATGCCAATTTAAAGGGGTTGATGCTTTAATAAACTTTTTTAAAAACGACATAATAATATAGGTGGTGCAGGAAAATGGGTTTTTTAAACAGACTATTTGGTGGAACAGATCAGAAGGAGGAAAATACAATGACTAAATTAAACATCGGAATTATTTTAGGAAGCACACGTCAAGGACGTGTAAGCCCGCAGGTTGGAGAATGGGTAAAAGGAATTGCAGACAAACGTGGAGATGCAAATTATGAAATCGTAGATATTGCAGACTTTAATCTGCCATTCTTAGGAACAACAGATGGTACAGAACCTGGAATCGCAGCATGGAATGAAAAGCTTGCTAACTTAGATGGATTCGTATTCATCGTTCAAGAATACAATCACAGTATTACTGGAGCATTAAAAAATGCACTTGATTTTGCACGTGAAGCATGGAACAATAAAGCAGCAGGTATTGTAAGCTATGGTTCAACTGGTGGAGCTCGTGCAGCAGAACATTTACGCGGCATCATGGGAGAATTATTGATTGCTGATGTTCGCACACATCCAACATTGTCATTATTTACTGATTTTGAAAATATGTCTGAATTCAAACCAGCTGAATTACACCTCAATAATGTTAATGACATGCTTGACCAAGTAAACGCTTGGAGCGGTGCATTAAAAACGATTCGATAAGAATCATATAAATGGGAGGGGATTATAATCAATCCCTTCCCTTTTTGACTTTAATGGGAAATGTAGGAGGGAAAAAAATGAAACAAGTAAAATCGCAGCAAGAATATCGTGAGCAAATAACAAATGATGAGCTTTCTGTGGGCATTTTTACAACTACTTGGTGCCCTGATTGCAAACGATTAGATATGTTTATTAACGATATCATAGAGGAGAATCCCGATAAGAAATGGTTTACTATTGATCGAGATGAATTCCCGGAAATTTCTGAGGAACAATCAGTAATGGGAATCCCATCTTTATTAGTTTTTAAAAATGGCGAAAAGCTTGCTCATTTACATAGTGCTAATGCAAAAACGCCAGAGCAAGTAAAAGAATTCTTAAATAATCTATAAAGAACAAAAAGCTAATCGGAACCATGTGATTAGCTTTTTTTTGTTCATTTGGGGCAAATGTATCTAGATTTTCCCTAGCTCAACTTTTTTGCCCATTCGTTATTTTTATATAATGATGAAAAATCGTTGCTCTAGACCCACATACAGAACAGTTGATAAGATATGGGAGGGATAAGAGAAGGGGAGTAGCCATGGAGAAACTAAGATACGAACAACTAAAGATGGGTGAACGTGGAGTTATAGTTAGTATCAGTGCTTATATTATTTTATCTTTGCTAAAGCTGATTATTGCAGCTGCGACCAACTCTGAAGCTCTAAAGGCAGATGGATTGAATAATGTGACGGATATTATTGCTTCAACGGCTGTCCTCATTGGATTGAAGCTTTCCCGAAAGCCTCCTGACGATGACCACCCATATGGGCATTGGAAGGCGGAAGGTGTGGCAACATTAGTAGCTTCCTTTATTATGGTGTCAGTTGGGATTCAAGTGCTGTATGGGGCTGCTCACTCTTTCTTCGATATGGAAAAGAAAGCGCCAGATTTAATTGCAGCGTGGACAGGAATTTTTTGCGCTGTGGTCATGTTTGGTGTTTATCGATATAATCTTAAGCTTGCTAATAAAATTAATAGTCAATCTGTTATGGCTGCTGCTAAGGATAATTTATCCGATGCCTGGGTAAGTATTGGAGCGGCAGTTGGGATAATCGGGTCCCAATTTCATATACCATGGCTTGACCCACTTGCAGCCATGATAGTGGGTATTCTTATTTGTAAAACAGCTTGGGAGATTTTCCGAGAAGCCTCACATCATTTGACAGACGGCTTTGATGAAAAATTATTAGAGGACTATAAAACAACAATTCTAAATACCTTTGGGGTAAAAGGAATAAAAGAAATTAGAGCTAGAAATTACGGGAATAATACGGTTGTCGATATCGTAATCCTCGTTAATTCAAAATTACACCTACAGGAAGCTCATGATATTTCAACCATTGTCGAGAACGTACTCATACAGGAACATGGTGTCTATACGGTACATGTCCATGTTGAACCAAACTCTGTTACAGGACCAACTCAAAAATCATTAAACGATAAAAATAGTCTAACGGATTAGCAAATAGAAAGCTGAGTCCGTTAGACTTTTTCTATGAAGATTGCCCCTCATATCATTTATTAAATAGTTCGTGGCTTTACTCCTGTAAGATGTGCTTCAAACATATCAATAATTTCTAGGAATCTTTCGGCTTCACGGAAGACATGATCTGCTAATAATGGGTGGATAATACTTTTTATTTTACATTCCCCAATTAAATCTCTTGCCGTTTTCTTGAAGTCCTTCAGCGAAGCAACAGACACACGATTCTGATCAAGGAATTGATCTAGAAGAGGAACAGTCTGAGANNGTCTGAGACTGCGGCTTCATAGATTCTAAATCTCTTGCTTGAAAAACTAATTGATCAAAATCATTGCTGAAATTTCGGGCCAAATCAACTAGCTTTCTTTCTGACGGATCGAGAAGATGTCCGATGAATTGGGCATGATCAGCCATGATCCTTAAGAAGAAAACATTCTCCTTAATAATTGCATCGGGTAATGCCTTCAATTTCCCTTCATTTAACTCAATTAACCGTTTTCGAAAATAATTGGCTTCCCTGCTTGTGTGATCAATTAAAAGGGGAAAATTATTTGCCCCTGGTAATTTGCAAGAAAGTACTAATCCTAACACCTTCCGCTTAAAGGCAAAAATATTCGTTGCAGCTTGCATGACTTCGGTATTAAACCTTCTTATTTGATCAGGAGTCGTTTGATTTGTAAAAGCATGAGATTGCTGTTCGATCTGTTCAAAAATATGATAAAACTGATTTGCCTCCGCAATTAATTGTGTATCCTCACATCTGAAACCTAATCTGAGAAATAGTGAATGCTCCTTCATGATCCTCGACCAAAAACGAATTTCATCTAATGAGCGTGTAACGAACATCACTGGATTAATTTGAGTGTAATGATCTGGTGAGTGTTCAGGCATGGTCATATCCATTCCCCCTTTAATAAACTTTGTCTTTAAAATTTATTAGTAAGAAGGATGAATATACATTGTCCTAATAATCTTTAAGTAAATTTACTTAGATTGTAAGGGTTAACCAGTAGTTTTTTTACTATCATTCTCCTTTTTCTCTTCTTTTGGAATAAATACTCCTTTATTAGGATCCCACTTCATGCCGCTTTTCTGTGCGTGAATTCCGTAAATGGTATTGTGTATTAAATCTCTAGATATCACTGTAGCCCCAGTTACTAATATTCCTTGAACGACAGATTCGATTTCAAATCCATAATGTAAAAGGCAAGCAATGATAGCAAAAAACAATTTTATCCAGGCATGACTCCATAGCGGAATATGTGGTGTTTGCCTCAGAAACAAACCAAGGGATTATTTTACGCCTATCAGTATGAGGGATTGATACCTGATTCAATCAAAAAAAGAAGAACACAATGCATCTGCACGTGTTCTCCAACCTTTTCTTTAAATAAACCCTGAAGCTTTATTGATCAACGTAGAAAATTCTGGTTTCTCTGGTGATTTTACCTGCATTATTTGCAACTTCGAACGTAACTACATGGAATTTTTCTTTTAATGGTTCTTTCACCTGGAAGAAGAGGGTTGAATTTTCTTTATCAAAATTTGGCTTAAATTCAATGCCATCAACGATTACACGGATACTGGCCTCATCTAATTTAGATCCTTTATCGCGTACGATAGTAGCTTTCAAAAGAGGTGTATTGCTTTGAATCACTTCACCCATTTTGAATGCTGGGATAACAGAAATCTTTTGGCCAACATTGTCAGGGGTATGTGCAGCTGCCTTTTCTACTTCTTTTAACACACGTAGTGTATTCTGCCCTAATAATTTCTCAAGATCTTGTTTAGTGTAACCTCTTTTCACTAATTCCTCTGTTACCTTATACAATTCCGAAGAATCTTTTATATCGGATGGCAGTGGCCCCCCATCAAAATCAGAGCCAAGTGCTACATGATCGATGCCAATCAATTTAACAGCATAATCAATATGATCTGCATAGTCCTTTATATGGTTTGGTTTTGCAGGATACTCATACGTCAAAAATTCTGGATAAAAAACAATGCCTACTACCCCTCCATTTTTAGCTAATGCCTTAAGCTGGTCATCAGTTAAATTTCGCTGATGATTTCTTAATGAATGGACTGCAGAGTGACTCGCAATAATCGGAGCTTTAGAAACCTTTATAACATCCCAAAACGTATTTTCAGACATATGCGAAACGTCAATGATCATTCCAAGTTTATTCATTTCTTCTGCGACTTTTTTACCCAGTTCTGTCAACCCGCCTTGAGAAGGGGTTCTATTAGGATCCCCATATGCTCGGTTTGCTCCTTCCCCTAAGGCATTTGAATAGTTCCAGGTAAATCCTACTGCTCTTACCCCAAGGTCGTAATATTGATGAAGTAAGCCAATCGCATTATGTTCCTCTAAGGAATATGCTCCTTCAATCGTTGGTACAGCAGCGATTTTTCCATTCTGAACGGCTTTCTCAATTTCCTTTAAAGAAGGGGTGATACTGAAGATATCTGAATTCCTGTCCTCAGTCCAGTAGAGAGCATTAATTAAAGCTAATGTCCTGCTTATGCTGCGGGGATTATTTCCGTAGTACCCAGATGTATAAGCAGCAAAAAACGGAACTTTTAGCCCTCCCTCATGGAGTTTTGGGATATCAATATGGAATGGAGTATTATTTTTAATATCGGTCGTTGGCAGCCATGAATTTGGATCAACAACCTTCATCATCGTATCATTATGGCTATCCACAACTATCGAGTTAAAATGGATATCTAATGCGTTTGAACCGTTTGCGGATACTTCATTTTGTTGATATGTAAGTGAGCCGGAAAATATTAATAAAACAGCCGCGAGAAAAACAAACATTTTTTTCATTAGAGAACCTCCTTATAAGTTAGTAAACTATAAATCTCGTTATAATCTTTTTTGCTAGATCCGTACCTATTTAGGGTAAATCCCTCCTTAATCCCTATGATTTATAAGCAAGTGATTCTTGTGGTTTAGATCATTATATAACCGTATTTTTCCATTTTCAAACATTACTGAACATTCAGTAATATAGTCCTGTCCTCATATATACCTTTAATCACACTTTAGAAAACAGATTGTTACAAAGGGCTTAATCCCTTTGATAATGCAATAACTCTATGAAAGTACAATGAATAAAAAAGAATCACAGTGTGGGAGGAGCACAGTGATTCTTTTCCTTGCTTTTGCTATTTAAAAATTCATTCAATGATGATCGATATGGTTTCCGAATGGGCTGCTAGTGATTTGGAAGTGATCTCCAGACTGCACTTTGGGAGGGAGGCCACGGTGCAGCGGTGATTGCAGGTGGGGGTGCTGCAATCACCGCCGCATATTGAATGACTCGAAGCTACCTTTTTTATAGAGGATGATACTGCTTGCTTGATAAGGTGGGGCGAAATTAGGTGTTCTATCCTTTTTCATATATATTCACAGCTACCTTTTATCTTTCGTCCTAGAAAAAGGGGCTGTCCTTAATGTACACATGATTCATTCGACACCCTAAAAAACGGTAATTAAACCCTATTTACCCTAAGATTGTTTATAAAATATAATTTGATTTGTTAGTGTAATTTGTAAATATAAGGAAAAAGGTATTTTGTTCATATTGCTTTTAATAATACAAAGGAGAGGATGTAATCTTATTAATAATTTCTGTTTTATACAGATGATTGTAAATAGTAGAAAATGAGTTTACAAAGTTAGGAGGAAAGAGAGATGAAACTTAAGCCAATATTAGCCATATTATTAAGTGGTATTCTTTTTATAAGTCCGCTAGAAGGAAATGCACAAAGTAATGAAGTAAATAAAGAGGTATTAAGTGTAATTGAATCTAAGATTCAGGAGATAGATAGTTTACTTTTATCAAGTCCGGATAAAGTACAATGTTATGAAAAGTGTACTCAAGCTGAGATTGAAAAACAAAAAGAGACTTTTTTAGATCAAGTAAACAATATACATGTTGAAATAGAAGAATACTTTAATTCTCTTGATGAGTCTGTGCAAACATACGAATTTGAGGAACTGGTTGAAAAGTTAGATGAATTGGACTTAGAAGCAAATAGAGTTCAGGGTGAAGGAGAGGGGAGCGACTCTATTTCAATGGAAGGTACGGACGAGTTTAACTCTCTTTCTGCTACTACTTACTGGCGTTATGGTGATATTTTGTATTACGGAATAGGTAGCGATAATGCTGCTGGCGAGCCTTCTTTTACAGGTCATACAGCTGTGCTGTCAACCACTGATTATTATGTAATTGAAGCATCCAGAACATCAAAATCCGGAAATAAAGTCTTTCATTGGAATAGAGATAAGCTATGGAAAGGCGCTTCTGGCATTAAGCAATATAAAGTAACTACTCTATTTGGAACAAACGCTACCGTAGCAGAAAGAAAAAAGGCAGTTACATTTGGTTTAAACCAAAGAGGTGAACCATATTCACTTAAAACGGCTCTTTGGAATAACAATTATTGGTATTGCTCTAAGCTAACGATGAGACAGTGGTATGATGCAGGATATGATCTGCGAGGTGCTAGAGGTTTACATTGGAGTGGATTTTTACTTGTCATTCCATTTGATATTAGAATTGATGCAAATACGCGTTTAATAAAGGATTGGGGCAGGTCATTACCTGGTAAAATTTAATTTACAAATCCAGGGTCCAACTCCACCATCTTTAAGACTGTAACGCTTTTAGCCTTCCCATTCGACCTCCATACTTGAGTAACAGAAGTAATTATCAGTAAAAAAGCCACCTGCTTTAGCAGGTGGTCGTTTAAGGATAAGAAAAAACAAAAGATTCTAAATTATTCTAATAATATTAAAGAATAAGGGTATCTGGAGGAATTATGAAACGAAAATTACTTTTTGTTGCTATCATAACAATATTGATTGGATTCATGATTACTATTTATACTTGGAATAAATCATCAGATAATAGTAACCGCATAGTTGTTAAAGGAATTGAAAATTTTAGTCCTAAGATAGAAGGTCCAGAAGAAGATCGTTATTTATTATTCTATCCAGCCGATCCAAGAACCTCTCAATCATTTACACTAGTTAAGGAAGTATCCATAACGGGAGAAGTGCTAAAGGAGTATGAAATTAGAGATAACCAATTTTTCCGAATGGAAATTCATCAAAAGCCAAATGAAATCAACCAGCTGTATGTTTCTTTTTTCGGTGCGGCTGCCATCGATAATTGGTTTTATACTTATGATATAGATCAACGCAAATTTAAAAAGGTTAATTTAACCTATTTTAACTATGATGTAGGTGTTGATCATATTAAACATTTTGGTCAGGATGTTTTATTCCAAACCAATGTCTCGCATAGAACAGGGGATCAAAATACAAATGAAGATAACCAATTTAACATGTCTATTTCTAACTTTTCTAGAGAAAAAAGTTATGAAACTGAATATGGTTATCCGCCAAACTGGTCTCCGCTATTACAGCTTGGAGAAAAAATCATCTATGCAGGAAATGGACAGGTGAATGATGAAGGAATTGCCGATCAAGCTTTTATAGGGATCATTGATAGCCAAAATGAGTCCGTTGAATATACAAACTTCAATAAACAATCGACAGAATTTTATCCCTTATATGCAAAAGAGAACCAAGCTTATATAATTGGCAATTATGGAAAGCTCTTTATAATAAATAAAGACGGCGATTATAAAACATACGAACCCTTTAAAGAATTACCACCTCAAAGTTTCTATTATAAGATTGAAGGCGGCGGTACACTTTTACTAAATGAAGAGGCTGCTTTGCACAGCGTATATAATGAGAGCTCAGGAACCACGTTAGGTTTGTTGTCATTTAAAGAGAAACCAACATTCACTGTTCTAGATAAAGATTATATAAAAAAAGAAAACTCGTATAGGCTATTATATCAAGACATAAACAAACAAGAAATTTACTTACTTGAAACAGATGGTGAAAAACATGGTAACTTACTAGTTCTAGACAATCATTCTTTTGATTTAGTCCATAAAATCCCTGTCGATTATGAGTATTTACTGGATTTTGTCATTAAAAAATGATTGTGAACCGATCAGTTTAGAAAAAACACCCCATGTCCAACTGCGGTCACTGAAAAAGTCCAATTTTTAATAAAGGCAGTTGAAAGTTCAATCTAACGAACTTTCAACTGCCTTTTTGCTTAATAATATTGTTATCAAATGTATGTAGTGGTATCCAAATCAATAGTATATTTTCCCTTTTTCTTCAAATCGGCCGTACTAAAATTGTATCCACATGTATTTTGCAAGAAAACAGTGCATAATTGTGCAAGACTTTTTGCAGAGTTTTTCCACCCAAATCTAAATACTGTTCTTTTCTAACATGCCCACACTATGGATTATTTATCTTAATTTTTTGTATGCATATGGAGTCATGTTCATGGAATTTCTGAATAAATCAATAAAATAGCTTGTACTATTAAAACCAACTTGATAAGCAACTTCAGTAACATTAAGATCACCTTGCTGCAGTAAATATAAGCTTTTTTGGATTCGATAATCTTTTACATAATTTAAAGGTGTACAATTTAAATACCGCTTGAAATATCGACAGCATTCAGAACGGCTTAGTTGACCAGCCTTTGCAATATCCTCCAGCATTATTTTTTCTGGATAATGCTGATGTATATAACTTAACATTTGTTTCATTCTATGGCCCTTTACTATTTCTGTCTGAACATATTCTAGTTGAATACCATTCACGATTAAATTTTTCCAAATGAATGTTAGCTGCATCGATATATCAATTTCATAGTACGCTGGTTTTTGCTCAATATATTGATGTATTTCCATAATTGCATTTAAAATGTTTTTCCCCCAAAGCTGATTTGCATCTACATATAGGTAAGGGAAATTCGTAGCTTGAATATAGGGCTTTACATAAGGAGTATAGAGTTCTTGCGCTAAAACAAAGTGAGGTGAAATATTTAAGCAAATATAAATACAACCCGACTGATCTTTTTCTTGTGCCTTGTGTAAGCATCCACTATTTATAAACAGTCCATCGCCTTCTCGAACAACTATCTGATCTTCATTAATTTGAAATATGGCTTCCCCTTTTACGATTAACACAAATTGAAATTCGTCATGCCAATGAAGTGGAATATAGCCATGTATATTTTGTTTAATGGTAGTCTCATAACATGCTATCGGCATAACGACTGTATGATGTTTGGTAAGCTCTTTTAAGCTTTCATCTACCATGAAGTTTTTCATTTGCATAACTAAAACCTCAATATATTTATATTTTTCTATTCAATAATAGTATTATTCTAACGAATATTAACTTAATATTAACACAATTGTTGCACTTAAGAAAATTTATCATCAAAATAATAATTTCTTCACATCTGTTTTATTTTCATTTTAAAAGGGGAACTGAACATGACATTTACTAGTTTAAATCTATCAATCAAATCGGACCGCCTACTTAACCGTCTTCAAGAACTTGGCCGAATTGGTCGAGACAATGACAACAAACTTACTAGATTAGCCGCATCAGATGCAGACAAAGCAGGCCGGGACCTATTTGTTACTTGGATGAAGGAATCTGGATTGGAGGTTATGATCGATAGAATTGGTAATATCTTTGGCATTTGGTATAGTCCTGAAAATAGAAATGAAGAACCAATTATGATCGGTTCTCACATTGACACAGTCATTAACGCTGGTATTTTTGATGGATGCTATGGAGTCCTTTCTGGTCTTGAAATCATAAACACTTTGCAAGAGACAGGTTTTATTCCTACTCGTCCAATTGCAGTTGCAGCATTTACGAACGAAGAGGGTGTACGATATACCCCTGATATGATGGGCTCCCTTGTATTTGCTGGTGGACTCCCTGTTGATGAGGCACTTGCAACGGTGGGAACGGATGGAACACTTTTGGGCGAAGAACTTGAACGTATTGGATATGCTGGCACGAAGGACCCTGGGTTTATTAAGCCATACGCTTATATCGAACTTCATATCGAACAAGGTCCAATTCTTGAGAACGTGGGGATTCCAATTGGTGCTGTGGAGAATCTTCAAGGTATTTCATGGCAGCGCATTACGATTGAAGGTGTTGCAAATCACGCTGGTACTACCCCAACTAATATGCGACATGATGCGGGACTTGCGGCTGCACGGGTGATCACATATTTACGTGATCGTGCGAACAATTCTAATGGACAAACTGTTGCAACAGTTGGAACGATTGAATTAAAGCCAAATGCTGTTAATGTCATTCCATCTTTTGCAACATTCACTGTTGATTTGCGTGATCCAAACGAACAGAGATTGCAAGATGAGGAGCAAGCACTTGCAAACTATCTTAAAGAACTAGCTTCTTCTGATGAAGTAACCATTACTTCTGAACAACTAGTACGTTTTCAGCCAGTTTCATTTGACGAAACAATCGTTAAACTAGTTGAGCAAGCTGCTAGCGGGCGCGGACTCCAATCAAAACGAATGACATCTGGCGCGGGACATGATGCTCAAATGATGGCTCGTGTTTGCCCAACAGCGATGATCTTCGTTCCAAGTATCGATGGGATTAGTCATAATCCTAAGGAATATACAAAAGATACAGACTTAGTAGCTGGAGCTAATGTAATACTTGACGTAATTAGCAATCTTGCAGGTAATTGAGATAGAGGTCATCGCAATACTATAATAGGAGGTTCTTAAAATGCAGAAAACAGTAAATTCCGTAATGAGGTTTGCGAAAAACAACTTTTATTCACCTGAATATAACGAAGAGGAATTATCGGCATTTGCAGAAAAAGATATAAATGGAGTTCTTGAATTTCAAAAAACACATAAATCCTACAATGAAACTCCTTTGTATCAATTAAAGCAATTAGCTAAGCACTTAAACATTGCTGATATAAGGGTAAAGGATGAATCCCAACGATTTGGTCTTAATGCGTTCAAAGTAATGGGTGGGATCTACGCTGTTGCGAAATATTTAGCTGAACAACTAGGTGAGAATATTGAGGATCTTTCCTTCGAAAAATTACAATCTCCTAAAATCAAAGAAAAGCTAGGTGAATTAACTTTTATTTCAGCAACAGATGGAAATCATGGACGGGGTGTCGCTTGGGCAGCAAGGGAGCTTGGACATAAATGTATCATTTATTTGCCAAAAGGTTCGTCCATACAGCGCTTGACTGCCATCCGCGATGAAGGAGCTTCTGCGGATATTACAGAAATCAATTATGACGACACGGTTAGGTTATGTGCAAATTTAGCTGATACAAATGGCTGGATAATGGTGCAGGATACTGCTTGGGATGGGTATGAGGAAATCCCCCTTTGGATTATGCAGGGCTATGCCTCGATGGCAACGGAAATTGTGGAACAATTGAAAAAAGACGTTGCAGAACCACCAACGCATATTTTCCTTCAAGCAGGAGTGGGTTCATTTGCTGCGGCCATTGCTGGTTATATGGTTCGTTATTATCGAGATAATCCTCCGATCATTGTCGTGGTTGAACCAGATCAAGCTGATTGTTATTATCGATCGTATTCAACTAAAGAAGGAAGCAGAGAAATCGTCACTGGAGAAATGAATACCATTATGGCGGGATTAGCTTGTGGGGAACCGAATACAACAGCTTTTGAGTTATTGCGTCATTATGCTGTTGGTGCATTATCTTGTCATGATAGTATTGCTGCCCTAGGAATGCGGGTATACGGGAATCCAATGAAAGGCGATCCGCGTGTTATCTCGGGAGAGTCAGGTGCAGTAACTTTGGGTGCCCTTTACTACTTAAGAAAACTAGCAGACGACCCGAAAGTGTGCCAAGAGATTTCACTGGATTCAAACTCTCGGGTACTACTCATAAGCACAGAAGGAGATACAGATCTAGCAAAATATCAACAGGTTGTATGGGAAGGTCTTTGTCCAAATTGATTGGAAATTATTAGTGGAAACGATAAAGGAGACATTTCGTGTACTGTTCACGAAGAGTATTTTGAAGAGGTTTCTACAAGATGAAGCTTCCTGCTTTGAAAAGAATTTTTT
>NZ_JBALOZ010000064.1:757-9400 GCF_036965125.1 Bacillus sp. JJ1503 | reverse complement strand
GATTGGCTTGTGACCTCGAGGGGGTAGGCGCTGGAGTTAGACAATTCAAAAGAGGGAGGCCTTTGCCTCCCTCTTTTGTCATATAAAATCCTACTCTTCTGGGTAATTTACATATTTTTCAGGTTCCGATTTAATCTGATTCAGCATGACTTCAATAAGTTCTATTGGAAAACGGGATTTTTTTCTTTCTCCGTCTTGATCAAAGTGAACATAGTACATGATTTCATCTTTTTCAATTTGAATATCTGATAGTCCGTGCTCTTCTATTAGCATATCCTCAAACATTTTTACTGTTTCAGCTGCAGCTTTATCATCTGGCCGTTCCAAAATAACAACTTTAATCGATAGCCAATTATACAAAGTATCTTGTAATGATTTCATATTATATCATCTCCATCCTACACCTGTTTTCCTTCTTGCTTTTTTGACTGATGAAGACGGATTTTGTAAATAATTAATATTAATGCTGCAACTACTAAGCCTTCTGTAATCGGGAGGAATACTGCAAAGAATGTCAGGACAGTACACCCTAGAATAAGAAAGAGATAGATAATAGCCGATTTTGCTAACGGCAATTTTTTCGCAAAACCTAATTTAAATACAATAATACAGAGCAAAATAATGGTCAAATATAACATCCACATTCCTAAGCTTGAATTTTCTTGCACTTTAAATAAAGCAGCGAAAAAAGACAGCCGTTCATTTATATCAACCATTTTCTTCTCCCCCTTAAAAGTTTTTTAGCTCATTTCAGCATATTTTTTCTTTTTCGCAATTCTTTCACGTTCATTTTTATCAAGGATTTTTTTACGTAAACGAATTGATTCTGGTGTTACTTCACAATATTCATCTTCGTTTAAATATTCTAAAGCTTCTTCAAGCGTCATAATACGCGGCTTCTTCATTGTTGTCGTTTGTTCTTTCGTTGCAGAGCGAACATTTGTAGCTTGCTTAACTTTCGTAATATTAACTGTGAGGTCACTTTCACGATTGTGCTCCCCGACAATCATTCCTTCATAAATTTCCGTTCCTGGCTCGACAAAGATTGTTCCACGATCCTCTACCTGCATTATCCCATAGGTTGAAGACTTTCCGCTTTCCATGGAGACGAGAACACCTTGACGTCTTCCGCCGACCTGTCCTTGTGCCATTGGCTGATAGCTATCAAAAGTATGATTGATGATTCCGTAACCGCGTGTTAATGTTAGGAATTCAGTTGTGTAACCAATTAGCCCACGGGCTGGAACATTAAAGATTAAGCGTACTTGACCATTCCCATTATTAATCATATCAATCATTTCGCCTTTTCTAGCTCCAATTGATTCCATAATAGAACCTGTATGCTCTTCAGGTACATCGATTTGCACACGTTCAACAGGCTCGCATCGCACACCATCAATTTCCCTTACAATGACCTCTGGCTTGGATACTTGAAGCTCATATCCTTCACGGCGCATATTTTCAATTAATATAGATAAGTGTAATTCTCCACGGCCTGAAACAATCCACGCATCTGGAGAATCTGTATTATCGACTCGAAGACTTACATCTGTCTGCAGTTGTGAACGGAGTCTTTCTTCCACTTTTCTAGAAGTAAGGTATTTACCTTCTCTGCCGGCAAACGGACTATTGTTCACAAGAAATGTCATTTGCAATGTTGGTTCATCGATACGAAGAATTGGCAAAGCCTCTTGATGTTCAACAGGACATACGGTCTCACCAACATTGATATCCTCCATGCCTGATAGAGCAATTAAATCCCCGGAATAAGCTTCTTCAATTTCCTGGCGTTTAAGACCAAAGAAACCAAAGATTTTTGTTACCCGAAATTGTTTAATGGAACCATCTAGCTTCATTAATGCCACTTGCTGACCAACTTTAATCGTTCCACGAAACACTCGTCCTATACCAATTCTACCTACATAATCATTATAATCAAGTAAAGCTACTTGAAACTGTAAAGGTTCTTCACGATTGTCTACTGGTGCCGGAATATGATTTACTATCGCATCATATAGAGCCTGCATGTTCTCGTCTTGTTTAGATGGATCCGTACTTGCTGTACCATTGATACCTGATGCGTAGATAACCGGAAATTCAAGCTGATCTTCAGTTGCTTCCAGTTCAATAAATAAATCTAGCACCTCATCAATTACTTCCTCTGGACGGGCAAAATCACGGTCAATTTTATTGACTACAACAATCGGTGTTAAATTTTGCTCTAATGCTTTTTTAAGAACAAAGCGTGTTTGTGGCATGCAGCCTTCATAAGCATCAACGATAAGCAGAACACCATCAACCATTTTCATGATACGCTCTACCTCACCGCCAAAATCAGCGTGTCCAGGTGTATCAAGAATATTAATTTTTGTATCTTTATACTGAATCGCGGTATTTTTTGCTAAAATAGTAATTCCGCGTTCTCTTTCAATGTCACCTGAATCCATTGCACGTTCTTCAACATGCTCATTAGATCTAAAAGTGCCAGCCTGCTTAAGCAGCTGGTCAACCATTGTTGTTTTACCATGATCAACGTGAGCGATGATAGCAATATTTCGAATGTCTTCTCTAAGTTTCAAGGAAGTTCCTCCTACCTGTATTTAACAATTAACATCAATTTCACTTTTTCAAATCTATAACTGAGACATTATATCATAAATATAGTGGAAACTTAAATCGTTTTTGTGTAAAATAATTATTTGTAGACAATGTTTTTCATAAGAGGCAAAATAAACACCCAAAATGGGAGGTTACATAAAATGAAACAAATCAAATGGCCATTATTAGCTTTTGCGATTGCGGCCGCACTATGCATGATGGGAATTGGAGTTGCAATTGCTGAAAAAAGTGTTGCAGGGATTATTGGCGCAATCATATTATTAATTTTGACAATGGGCTTTGGATTTAAAACAAAGAAGAAATTGAGAGAAAGCGGACTTCTATAAGATAAAAAAACGACCGCCAAGTTTATTGGACGGTCATTTTTTTACCATTTGCCATTATTTAAATACTTCTCCATTATTTCCTGATGAAGGCCTGGTTTTGAAATAAAAACTGTATTATTTTCAAGCATGCTTAAAGCATCGCCCTTTAATGTAGTGGCAAGACCGCCAAGTTCTTCAACCAATATAATCCCAGCTGCAATATCCCATGGTGCAAGACGCATCGTGATATAAGCATCTAGCCTGCCTGAAGCAATATACGCCATCTCCAAAGCGGCAGATCCATATGAACGAGTTCCTCGTGCATCCTTCACTAATGGAGATAAGAGAGCTGGATCAATGCGTTTATTTTCAGTAACCCATGTGGCATTTATTCCAATAACGGCTTCCGAAATAGACACTTTCTCTAGAGGAGGCAATGGTAGATCATTTAGAAATACCCCGCTCCCCTTCATTGCATGATAAAGCTCATCGTGAACAACATCGTATATTAAACCAACCTTCCCAACACCGTCTTCATAAATTCCAATAGAAATTGCAAAATTCCTCTGCTGATGTATGAAGTTCATTGTCCCATCTATTGGGTCAATGATCCAAACAACACCAGTTAAATTATTTAACTTGTCACCAAAACCTTCCTCACCTAGGATTTTATGGTCGGGAAAACTTTCCTTTATTTTTTTAATGAAAAATTGCTCTGTACTTTTATCAATATCTGTTACTAAGTCATTTGCATTCGTTTTTGTTTGAATGACTAGGGTTTTACTAAAGGACCTTTTGATATTTTCTCCAGCTTCTTTAATCCATTTCGTTGCACAATTATTAATTTCTGTCCAATTCATTGTGGTTGAACCCTCCCCATCATCCCGCATACTCGCTATTTCACCTAAAGGGATATTTATTAATCATACAATAAATAACAATAGCTTAATTGAAGCAGAATGACACTTCAAGCATTATCCTTTCACAGTAGTAATAAATTTAATCGTTTATTGAAAAAACAACAAAACGAACTCCCAAATTTGGTGAAGGAGTTCGTTGTTATAGGTTAAGTCTAATTTCAATATACATTTTCTATTTTCTTTCCCCTTTACCTCTTTCATTCAGACACTTTAGTTAAAGTGCTTTAAGGCGTAAAAGTTCTTGTCTGATTTTTTCAAGTTTTTGTTTACTTTTCAATTGTAAATCTTCATTCTTATCATTCATTGCATCAAATAATGTTGCTAGTTCGTAATCTAATTCTAATCGAAGGACTGCGGTACGTTCTCTTTCGCCTGCTTTGTTTTTAACTGTGTTCATCAGTTGTTTCATAAAAATCACCCCTTTCTAAAAATCTAGTTTAAATTTTCTGACTATTATTTATTTATAATATGAGGAATTTGAGTCAGTTGCAACAAATATGTGTGAATACCTATATTTACAAAAATGCCTGAAGCATAGCGGTTTTTGTTTATGAACAGGTATGCTACAATATTTCAGAATGTATTTTTTTTGATAATGACTAAGTATTTTGGATAATTAATACTGTTTAGTTTTGAGGAGGTTGCAAATGTCATTTTCAGGATTTACGAATAAAGATTTTGATGTTTTTAAGATCGATGGACTAGAGGACCGGATGGAGGCCTTAATTACTCATATACGACCAAAACTTGATGAATTAGGACAATATTTTGCTCCAATGCTTGCCATTCAGACTGGAGATGAAATGTATCCACATGTAGCCAAACATGCACGCCGGACAGTAAACCCTCCTAAGGACACCTGGGTTGCCTATGCAAGTAATCCTCGGGGTTATAAAATGCTGCCTCATTTTCAAATAGGACTTTGGGAAACACATGTTTTCATCTGGTTTGCTCTTATATATGAAGCTCCTAATAAAGAAGACTTCGGAAAAAAATTAGAAAAGAATTTAAATAAAATTTATAAACAAACTCCTAAACACTTTGTTTGGTCTGCAGATCACACTAAACCGATGGGACAGCTGCATGGAGAACTGACTAAAGAAGACTTAAAAGACATGTTTATTCGGTTACAAAAAGTAAAAAAAACGGAGATTTTATGCGGCTTACATATTCCAAGAAAAGAAGCAATAGAAATAGATCCTCATGCTTTTCTTGAAAATGCAGAATCTGTTTTTAAAACATTAATACCTTTGTATAAAATGTTTTAAACAAAAGAGAGAGAAAATAGGCAGTGGCCCCTATGGCTTTTTTAGGCGGCCACATGCCATTATTCACATTTTTTTATTTCTTAATTCTAACCTCTTTTCCTGCTTCTGACTCTTTTACAGCCTTTAATGTATGATATGCTGAAAAGCCGCTTACCTCTTCAAACTCATTGCAAATATTTCGTTCCTGGGCTTTACCTGGAACGATTTCTTTAAATCTTCTATACGCATCTAAATATTTTTCACGGTTTACACCTTTCCCATAGATCTCCTCAACTAACTGAAAGTAATGAATAACATCAATTATTTCATCTGTTGACCAATCTGGGTCAATTGGGTATTGGTATTCCATTTCTGTCACCTCTTTTGCCTAAAACATTATTTATGTATTACATTGTCCATTTTTTGCGAATACTCTCTCCATCTGAGATCATTCGACTAAATAGTTCTTGTACAGTTGGAACATCATTAATTAGTCCCATTACTTGCCCTGCCCAAGCAAATCCTTCTTCCTCTATCCCTTCGTGAATATATTTTTTATTAGCCTTCCCGCTAATCAAGTCTTTCAATTGCTCAAAGCCGCCATTTTGCTCCTCAATTGCTAGAATTTTCTCTGTCCATGAATTAGAAATGACTCTGGCCGGAGCCCCTATTGTTTTTTTAATAACAACAGTATCATTTTCACTTCCTTCGACAAGCCTTTTTTTATAGATGTCTGATGCATGAATACACTCCTTAGTCGCAATAAATCTCGTTCCCATTTCAATGCCCTCTGCACCAAGGCTAAGGGCCGCCATAAGCCCCCTGCCATCCCCAATCCCTCCTGAAGCGATTACAGGGATGGAAACTGCATCTACGACTTGAGGGGTTAATACGAACGTTCCAATATCGTCTCGTCCTAAATGACCTCCCCCCTCTTGTCCGACAACCATAACCGCATCTGCACCAAGCTCTTCAGCTTTCACTGCCTGCCTTTTTGCCGCAACGAGAACTAGCTTTTTCACATTTACCCCTTTTAATTGCTCAAAAATGGGAGCTGGGTTTCCACCAGTCATCGAAATAACAGGAACCTCTTCCTCAATCGCCACATCTAAATAGTGTGAAAATGGCCTGCCATGCTGCCCGATGGCAAAATTAACACCAAATGGCTGATTCGTCAATATCTTCACTTTTCGAATTTCTTCTCTTAAAGCATCCGGGCTTTCTAATGACATTGCCGTTACTTGTCCAAGTCCTCCAGCATTCGAAACAGCAGCTGCTAAATCTGAGTAAGCAAGATGGGCAAGCCCTCCCTGTATGATCGGGTATTTAATGTTTAATAATTCTGTTACTCTTGTATTCCAGTTCATAAAAAAACCTCCTTCAAACCCTTATGTATGTTAACTTCTATTTTACTGTTATATTTTCCTGTTAACATCTAAAACTAAAGAAGATAAGATAATTTTCTCCTAAAAAAAATAATACGATTATTACTCATCAAATTTTCTATGCAAAGAAAGGGAATAGTGCTATAATTCAAATGTTTTATGACTTTTTGTGATGCAAAATTATAATTAAAGAGGTGTGGAAATACATTGTCACAATTAGAAACACCGTTATTTAGCGGCTTACTTGCACATGCTAAAAAAAATCCAATTCAATTTCATATACCAGGCCATAAAAAAGGAGCGGGAATTGATCCCGAATTCAGAGAATTCATTGGCCACAACGCACTTTCAATAGACCTTATTAATATCGGTCCTCTTGATGATCTTCATCAGCCTAAGGGTATGATTAAAGAGGCTCAAGATTTAGCTGCAGAAGCTTTTGGTGCAGACAGAACCTTCTTCTCTGTACAAGGAACAAGCGGAGCAATTATGACAATGGTCATGGCCGTTTGCGGACCTGGAGAAAAAATAATTGTTCCAAGAAATGTTCATAAATCAGTCATGTCAGCGATTGTTTTTTCGGGTGCAACCCCGATATTTATTCATCCCGAAATCGATAAAGAACTTGGGATCTCTCACGGAATTACAACCGAATCTGTCTCGAGGGCTCTTGAACAGCACCCTGATGCAAAAGGAGTTCTCGTCATTAACCCAACCTATTTCGGAATTTCGGCTGACTTGAAGAAAATTGTTGAAATTGCTCATTCATATCAAGTCCCCGTTCTTGTAGATGAAGCGCACGGTGTTCACATTCATTTTCATGATGAATTACCGCTATCCGCCATGCAAGCAGGCGCTGATTTAGCAGCAACTAGTGTTCATAAGCTTGGCGGATCGATGACACAAAGCTCGATATTAAATATGCGTGGAAACCTTGTTTCAGCCAAAAGGGTACAGACCATTCTAAGTATGCTTACGACAACATCAACATCCTATTTATTGCTTGCCTCCTTGGATGTTGCTAGGAAACGCCTAGTTAATGAAGGAAAAGAATTAATCGATAAAACAATAGAACTTTCACAGTCTATACGCCGGCGCATAAATGAAATTGAGCATGTCTATTGTGTTGGAGAAGAAATCCTTGAGTCTGATGCTGCACATGGCTATGATCCAACAAAGCTGATTATTTCTGTTAAGGATCTTGGGTTAAATGGGTTTGATGTAGAAAAGTGGCTACGTGAAAAGTACAATATTGAAGTCGAAATGTCTGACCTATATAATATCCTTTGTATTATTACGCCTGGAGATACTGAATATGAGGGGGATATGTTAGTAAAGGCGCTTCAAGAATTATCTGCGGAAAGACACGGATTAACTGAAAAGCTTGATACTCAGGTATTATTGCCTGATATTCCTGTATTGGCCGTTTCTCCTCGCGATGCCTTCTATGCTGAAACTGAACTCGTTCCTTTTGATGAATCAGAAGGAAGAATCATTGCAGAATTTATTATGGTCTATCCTCCTGGTATTCCTATTTTTATTCCGGGAGAAATCATAACGAAAGAAAATCTTACTTATATTAAAACAAACATGGAAGCTGGCCTTCCTGTTCAAGGGCCAGAAGATTATGATTTTAAATATTTGCGAGTGATTAAAGAGTATAAAGCTATCAGATAGAAAAGAAATTCAAAGAAAAACCTTCCCGAAATAAATTGGGAAGGTTTTATTTATAAACGAAATTTATTATTATATTTCTTCTTGATGATGGCTTCCCTCACAGCAGCTGCAATCTGCCTTGGAATATAGAACTGTTACTTTCTCATCTTCGAAATAATCAATTGTAGAATTACACGCTTGGCATACAATTGTACCCATTCTTTCATTCCCCTTTGTAATTAAGATCAATTTGAAAACGCTTAATCATCGTTAATTACATAATAATATAACACAATTGTTTTATCAAGGGTTAATTGTATGTCACATTAAGAAATAAAACAGGCTATTTTCAGCCTGTTCTTCTCATTCATATTGGGTATGGAAAGTAGTCGCTGGTAAGGTGAGCTTAAAAAATTCACATAAGTCTTCTGCTTGGTGGCGATTATCCAATTTAAAGGCGTGTTGCAAATGTTCAGCATCTTCGAGGTCCTTAGGGTCGAGGAGTGTGGAG
>NZ_JBALOZ010000064.1:0-725 GCF_036965125.1 Bacillus sp. JJ1503 | reverse complement strand
CCAGTTTGCATACATACAACAAGAGGTTTTCCGAAAAATAAATTTGTAAACACAATCCCAAAATCATAGCGTGTTAGTTCAGTAGTAAAACCAACAAATCGGACCTTCACATTTTCATGCTCATCATAGAGCTTTTCAAATAGATCCATATTACTCCTCCTTTAATTTTAATATTTAGAATATTATTATAATTTAAATTCAGTTGCATTACAAGGTTTTTGTGAAAAATCTTTGTTAAAGCTGTTATTCGTTTTTATTCAGTGCTAGAATGAAAGGGAAAGTATTTATGAATAATGGGGGGATGGATGTTGGCAAGTAACGCATACATAAAACTCGTGCCTTCATCAGAAAAAGAACATATTACGACAGATGAAGTAAAAGAATTATTTCAATACTATAAAGCCATTACTGCGAAAACAGGTGACCAAGTTGATTGGAAGTACAATGAAGCTGCTTTTCCATATGAAATAAAAGAAAAACCCGAGGGAAAAGGGAAATGGTTCTATCTGCACTCCAACAATGACAGGTATCACACAATTTTACTAGGAATAGACCAAGAAACAATTCGGAACGAAGATGGATCCGATCGGGAACAATCATATATTCAAGTAACGTTGCCGGAATCAGCTACATTCGGCGATAAAGGGAAAGCTAACGAGTTTTGCCGCTATTTAGCAAAGAAGCTAAAAGGCGAATTGCATTTATTCAATGGAAGAGTTATGTAT
>NZ_JBALOZ010000063.1:0-18873 GCF_036965125.1 Bacillus sp. JJ1503 | reverse complement strand
AAATACCAACAATGTAATTAAATGAAGGATTAGATTTATATCCATAAAAAAAATCAGAGCCTTAAGCCCTGATTAACTTTTTGTATGTCTGTTAAATTTTTGTTAGTACAATGCCGGCTAGTGCGGAAATAACCCCGATGACCTGGTACATTTTAAGCCTTTCTTTATATAGCCAACAGCTGCTGAGAACGACAACTAAACAATTTAAACTAACAATCGGGAATACAATGCTGGCTACTCCAATATTCAGAGCAAAAAAGTAGCTGCTATAACCTACGACACTAATACATCCAATAATGACACCAAATTTCAGCTCTGTACGCTGCCATTTTTCCTTCATCATAAAGCTATTTATCAGTAAATAAGTCGCACCGCCGCCATACATACAAACAAGTGTATTGATGGAATCAATATGTAAATGCGAGGACGTCTTCATAAGCACACCGAGTACACCAAACGATCCAATCGATAGTAAGACGCGGTACATCCACGGCTTATAATCCATCTTAATGCCACTGCCTGGCACATATTGGATGACCGCTGCAGAAGCAAGAATAACAATAATGCCAATCCACTGAATGAGTGTAATGTGCTCTTGAAAAATAAGCGCTGCGCTTAGGATAGGAATGATCGTATTTGTGCTAATAAGCGGTGATGTTAAACTAGCAGGTCCTTTTTCAAACGCCTTTGACATTTGAATATTCCCATTAGCATTCAATATGCCGATGACCGCCCCTAGCACAATCGTTAATCCATTAAATGAAGCAAACCCTACGACTGTTCCATAGCCAAACATGATTAAAAACGCAATCAGATAAAAGAAAAACTGCAAATGCACCTTTGATAGTCCTTTGCCTGACGTGACCTTAAAAATCATATTATTGATTCCAAAGCACAACATCGTCAGAACTGCTGCTACAATCCACATTAAAAATCCTTCTCTCTCTTTGATAGAATCATTTTAATATAGATTTCTAATATTTCAAATGGTTTTTATAATTTTTAAACTAGAGTATTAATATCGATTCATTATCTGATAAAATGTAAAAAAAAACATGTATTTGGATGTTTAAGGTAAAGTAGTCTGAAGAACGAAAGACAGAATCTGTAGTCGACATTTTGACGATGAATTAAAGGGCATTGGGCAGTTCAGTTCGGAAGGAACGTATTGATTTTTATCTAGTAGCTATATGGAATAGGTGAAACCTGCATTAGCTCTAAACAAAGCTAATGCAGGTTTCACTACTTAAACTTTATCATTTTTCAAAACGGGCATTTTCCAAAGCATTTAAATCAATTTTCTTCATCTTTAAGAGGGCCTGAAACACTCTGCGGTTTTCGTCTTTTGATCCTTTATACAAGACCTCATTCATATTGCCCGGAACGATCTGCCATGAAAGGCCGAATTGATCCTTTACCCATCCGCATTGTTCTGCCTCGGGTACGGCAGAAAGCTTATTCCAGAAGTAATCAATCTCCTGCTGATCTTTACAGTTGATCATGAGTGAAAATGCTTCATTAAAATTGAAATCTACATCATATCCATGATCCATCGCTGAAAAATGATAACCGGATAAGCTGAAAGCAGCATATTTCACCTTTGCCTTTGATGACATGGATTCTCCTGCTTCATATTTACTTATTACTTCTATTTTTGAATCCTCAAATATGTCTGTGTAATACTGGATTGCCTCATCCGCTTTCCCACATGAATCACTTGAGAAGAGCAAGTTTGGTGTAATCTTTTGAACAGCTTTACCATTGTCTTTAAGCATCAACTGCCATGACAAGCCAAAGCGATCCTGCACCCAGGCATACCGCTTACTGAAGGGATACTCACCTAATGGCATGAGTTCGGTACCGCCTTCTACTAAAGCTTCCCATTTGGTATTAACCTCTTCTATCGATTCGCAAGCGACCATCAATGAAACAGATGGATTAAATTTGAAGTAAGGACCTGCACTGATGGCCATGAATTCTTGCCCAGCCAATTCAAAGCTGACTAATTCTGAATCTCCAGAAGGAGTGTTTTCTATAACTGTTTCATTTAATAGTTTAGAGTCCTCAAATAAACTAATATAAAACAAAGCGGCTTCTCTTGCTTCTTTGTCATACCATAAATGTGGAATGATTTTTTGCATAAGGACCTCCTCAATAAGATTTTACTTAGTGCCCTCTTCGCTGACGAAAATTCCCATTATGTATAATTGGGTATAGTTTTTCAGATTAAATTATTTTCCGCAGGAACATTAAAACATGCCATTCTCGTTAGGAGAATCCTCGGGTATTGGCTGACCTACATCCCATAATTCCACAATTTGATCATTCTGAAACCGGAAGATATGGACCACAACTCCTCCAAGATCCTCAGGATTTTGTCTCACATGAGAGTGAACCGTAACCATCTCTCCCTCTTCAATAGCATGTTTGACCTCAAGTGTCTTGTTAGGGTTCAGGGCGGCATTCTCTTTCATCGCGAGCATAAGGGAATTGGCATCGCCACGGAAATAGGGATTATGGTGGCGAAAGCCTGGACCTATGTATTTCTGATATGCTTCGTCTACATTCCCAGAAGCTACAAGTTGCAGGAACGATACTGCTTGGTCTTTATGGGAGAGGTTTGCTTTCATATTCATCACAAACATCCTTTCTTTAAGGAATTTAAAGTTCTAGAATAATGTTATGTTGAACATAATAAATTGTCAATAATTGGGTTCTAAACAAAAAAACTCACTATGGGCTATCCCTTTTGTATATTCTGGGCGATTTTACAAAATATCAGCTAAGTAGGTTTGAATCGAATTAGGTAATAGTTGAAAGAGCAATCCTTCGTATTTAATATCAAGTAGACCAGCTAGAACAAAAAGGAAAATAATTAAAATAACGATAGGTTTCTTATGCTTTTTAGATAGCTGCTTCAAAAGGTTTCCCTCCACTGAAAAATAATACATGAATCATTTACCTGTTCATTATACTGAATTTCATCGAACAATACTTCATCAAAGAGATTCTCCCGTACTGAAGGATGATGGTGATAAATGCGAAATAATCAATACCTGACTACACCGATAACTTAGTAGTTGTTTTTCTTTTTCTTTTTCTTTTTCTTTTTGGCCCCGTATCGTTGACGTAACGTCTGCCCTCCAATATATTAGACAAATCAAAAGTTTCTCTCACTTTCTTGAGTCTTTCCCAAAAATCGACTCATCTTTTATATATAGATTAGGTTAAAGAAAGGACACTTTATTTAAAAAAAGTTTGTTTCTGGACATAAAATTTATTATCAATTCAAAAAGCTAGACAAAGAAATCTCGTCTAGCTTACTCTTTTATAATTCATGCTTTTCCATTACTCAAAACCATAATACCCGCAAACTACATACCCGACTGATTTGGCCGCAACAAGAAGGCAGTCTTCATCAATATCAAATTTTGGATGGTGATTAAAATAGGCGGTCTCCTTGCCTTTTGGTTTACAGCCAATGTAAAAGAAACAACCAGGGATTTTTTCAAGATAATAAGCAAAATCCTCAGAACCGGAGAGCATCGGGTATTCCCCAACCTCTTTAATGTCCGGGTCGGTTATGTTTTTTATGCTGGTGATCACCTTTTCTGTCACTTCCGGATCATTGTACAGCGGCGGATAATCAGCCGTATACGTAAGCTTACATTGTACGCCAAATTCCGCCTCAATGCCTTTTACTATTCGATGTACTTCTTTCTCGATAATCTGCTGCGTTTCAACCGTCATATAGCGGACGTCCCCTTCAAGCTCGACACAATCTTTAATCACATTGAAGGTGCCTTTGCCATCGAATGAGCCTATCGTAATGACACCCATCTCAAAAGGATTGATCCGGCGGCTGATTACTGTTTGTACCGCTGTTACAAAATGGGCTCCAGCAACAATTGCATCATTTGCCAAATGTGGAGATGACCCATGGCCACCTTTACCTTGAATGATTAATTTGAAAAATGACCTGCCTGCTAACGCATATCCGCTTCTGTAGCCAACAAAGCCCGCTGGATGGGTAGGGAATATGTGAATACCATAAATATTGTCTACATCGTCCAGCACACCGGCTTCCACAATGCTTTTCGCTCCCCCAGGAGGTGCTTCCTCCGCATGCTGATGAATAATTTTAATTGTTCCGGCGAGTGAATCCTTTAATTGGATCAAACAATCCGCCAAAACAAGCAAGTAGGCAGTATGGGCATCATGGCCACAAGCGTGCATTACCCCTTCATTTTTCGATTTAAAGGGTACATCTGTTTCCTCCAAAATCGGAAGTGCATCGAAATCTGCCCGAAGAGCAATCGTTTTTCCCGGATTATCCCCTTTAATTGTCACGATAATCCCATAGCCGTTTCCTGCATTCCTAAGGATGTCAACATCTTTTCCTTTATAAAAATCGGCAATATATTGAGCGGTTTTCTCCTCTTTAAAAGAAACTTCCGGATTTTCGTGTAAATAACGGCGAATTTGAACCATTTCATCTTTGCGGGCTTCTAACATGCTCATTAATTGTTCTCTCATTTCATCCCTCACAAAGTTTTTATATAATGATTTAAGNNCATTTAGCGACAACAGCTATTTCATTATTCTGCAAAAAATCATATTTATAATACCCTAATTTTTAAATGATATGACAAGGTTCATCACTTTTATGGATTCTGTCCACATAATAGTAAAATCAGTTGATATAACAGAGCCCATCGTAGGATAAGTTCATTCCATTTTGAATTTCACACTAAAAGATGATCCGTATATGGAATTGTCATTAAGAGTGCTACAGAATTTCACTTGCCAATTGTTTAATTAACAGCTGAACAAGCAAATTTACGTTGGAAAGGGTTAAATCTACCAAATGATATCTCCATAGCTTTTGAACCTACTTCCGGAAGCTATGTGGGGCAAGTTTTTATTCCTGATACAAATCAAAAAACTCGCTCCTTGTATTAGGAGCGAGTTGAAAGTAATGTTGTGTGGGAGGATTCCCAATGCTTAGAGTGATGGACCGGATTTTCCCGGTAAAAATAATTTACAGCATCAACAAGCGCAAAAAAGTAATATCTTATATAAATAGTAGATGAATATAATATTATTTAGTTAACACAATTTTTATTTGATTTCCTGAAGGATCTTCAGTCGATATGACATTATCTTCTTCTGTAAATGGAAATCCTAACCGCTTTAATTCTGATTTTGCATTGTTAAATTCATCTTCCGTAAAATGTGTCGTATAATACTTTAAACCTAAGGCGTTTTCTGGTGGATTAGGTAATCCCTTCCCAGCCCAAGTGTTCATCCCGATATGATGATGATAGTCATCTTTGGAAACAAATAACATCTGAGAATCCTTAGATACCACATCAAATCCTAATGCATCCACATAGAATTTTTCTGAGTCCTTTATATTAGATACTTGTAAATGCATATGACCTAGTCTTGTTTCACTAGATAATCCTTCCCATTTGTCTGCTTTTATTTCAGACAGTAAGTTATTAATATCTAGCGGATAAGTTCCTCCGACATATCCACCTTTTTCATCTTCTAACCAAAGGTCCGGATCTGTATCCACATAAATTTCTATTCCATTATTATCAGGATCTGCAAGGTAAATGGCTTCACTGTATTGATGATCGGAAACCCCTTGAAGTGGATATTCAGATTCTATTAAATATTTTAATACCAAAGCCAGTTCTTCCCTATTTGGCACTAAAATAGCAAAATGAAACAAACCAGTTGTTCTAAATGGACGCTCCACAAACGAGTTCTCTTCAATTAATGTTAAAATTGGCGTTGTTCCATCTGTTGTTAATTCAGCAGTCCTTTCGTTCCTTTCTAACAATTTGAAACCAATTATCTCTTGATAAAAGCGTAATGAGTTATCTAAATCAGAAACCGATAATTCCACGTAACCAAGTCTAGGCTCCATTTCTCCGGTATAATTTAATTGTTTAGCATCCCTTTCCCAAGGCTTAAGTGTTACAAGTACTAAAACTATCACTGTTAGTACAACAATGGATAACCAAATAATATTCTTTTTAATAAGCATTTCTTAACCCTCTCTATATCTCTTTCCATTCCGTTAGAAATTCTATGAAAACCCTTATTTTATTGCTCTTCTATAAGAATTAATCAGCCTGTAATTGGATTAATTACATGTAACTATTATATTTACATGATTTTCTGCTGTCAACAAAAGCAGTTTTAATCTATACGTTTTTTAGGATATAATAAGCTTGTAATCAAATTAATTACATGATGGATTCCTTAAGTTATTTGTTTTAAAATAAAGAAGGAAGGTGACTTAAAATGTCCATCAGTAGCCGATTATCCGTTGGAATTCATATAATGGCTCTAATTGAAATAAATAAAAATGGAGTGAGCTCATCTCAATTTTTAGCGGAGAGTGTTAACACGAACCCAGCAGTGATTAGAAAAATTATGGGGATGCTAAAAAAAGCCGGGTTAATAGAAGTACATCCTGGTATCGCGGGAGCTAAACTAGCAAAGGAACTATCTGACATAACAATGCTTGACGTCTATAAGGCAGTTAATGTTGTGCAAGATAAAGAGTTATTCAGCTTACATGAAAATCCAAATCCAGAATGTCCCGTAGGCAGGAACATCCAAAATACAATAGAACCATTATTTTCAGCTGCGCAATTAGCTATGGAGAAAGTTTTGGAGAATGTAAACTTAGAGAGTGTTGTGAGGGATATTGTCAATAAAGAGAATATAAACTGTTGATAAAAGGCATTCTAAAAGGAATGTCTTTAATATGTTGTTCAAGATAATGGCCAAAACAAAAATTAGCGTGTCTCTCATTTGAGAGAGATGATTGAAATCTAAAATCCTTATTTACTTATAATACGGTTCCCAATAATGTTTAAAAAAGCCCTGTAGTTTTTCTACAGAGTTTTCGAAAAAGCAAACTCAGATTTCATTCATCATTTCTTATAATATTCTACTCTACTTCAATCGTAATCACTTCTCCATTAGAATGAATTTCAGAGAGATCCACACCATTTGGAATCGTCCATGATTTCACACGTTCAGCGCCTCTAATTTCTTTAATTTTGTTCGTTTGAAGGCGGACTTCTTGAACCTCTTCTCCACTGAAATCAATGTCCGCATTAAGTAGTAGCCTTTTTGAAACAAACTTTTATTTGTTTATCTGAATAAGGGTGTAATTTATTCTTAAAATAAAGTATAGTTAATTGTCTAATAAGATAAGCCTCTGATTAAGGATGTGTCAACATGCGTATTAATAAATTTATAAGCGATTCTGGAGTAGCATCTAGGCGGGGAGCAGATAAATTAATTACCGATGGAAGAGTTATGATAAATGGTAAACGTGCAACAATAGGCAGCCAAGTTAATCCCGGGGATGACGTTCTTGTAAATGGTAATCTAATCCGAGTAGCAAGGAACAATGTCTATATTGCCTTAAATAAACCTGTCGGCATTACGAGTACAACCGAAAAAGGTGTAAAGGGAAATATTGTTGATTTGGTCAACCATCCATTAAGAATATTTAATATTGGGCGCCTGGATAAAGATTCAGAGGGCTTAATACTTCTTACGAACGATGGCGACATTGTTAACGAAATTCTGCGTTCAGAAGGTAAGCATGAGAAGGAATATATTGTTTCTGTGGACAAGCCCATTACTCCTGAGTTCTTGAAGAAGATGTCAGAGGGAGTCAAAATATTAGGGACAAAAACACTTCCTTGTAAAGTAACCCAATTATCTAAATTTGATTTTCAAATCATTTTAACACAGGGCCTTAATCGTCAAATTCGCCGCATGTGTGCTGAATTGGGATACGATGTTTACAGGTTGCAAAGAATCCGAATCATGAATATTCATTTAGGCAATCTTCCTCCTGGACAATGGAGAGACTTATCCAAAAAAGAGCGAACTCAATTATTTAGAGAATTAAACTATGAGCCAAGAGAATGGTAAAAACTGCGGAAGATAAAATTTAGATAGAATCATAATTGGTTTATTGTATAGCCAAATGGACAATCAAAAATAATAAATCTTAGTGCTTCTTTCCCAGAAGGAAGCACTAAGAAGATATGCAAGCGGTCAATCTATCCCCTTAAGAACCTCATTTACTTATGATACGATTCACCGTAATATAAAAAAATGAGGTAAGCATTACATAATCCTCTTTCAACTTAGATTGTAATGTCTATTTCCACCTCTCCAATTTATGAAGATTTTTTACAAACATTCCTGCCAATAACTTCGGAAAACCCATTTCGATGCATTTATCTTTTACAAATTGTTTCATTTCATCTACAGAAATGTCCTTTTGCGTGAATTCCCCTTCTTGATAACAATGCATACAGTACATAGAACTTTTATCTAAATTCTTCTCCGTACCACGATCTTCAATTTTTTTTAATGGCATAGCACAGCTTTGGCACTTTTTATATTCTTTCATTCTATCACCTCAAATTGTACTTCAATTAAGCTTCTAATGTTTTATAAATTTTTTTGACTCTTTTTAGTTGAGGAGCTGTTAGGTATTTTTCTCTTTTTCGTAACACATTCAATAATTCCTCTTTATTTTCATCTGTTACGGCTAAAAGCGTGCTTTCCGAGTGTTGAGGAATTTCCTTTGGTCTGCAATTCTCAAGGTGATGGAGTAAGAAAGGAAAAATCACATCATTGTTTTCCTTACTGACGGCTGCTAGCTTCGCAAGAGTTAGGACACCCTTATCAATTGTAATAACCGAACCGATTTCCATCGCACTATTTAATGTGTCAAGATGAGCCATAATAGTTTCTGATGCTACCTCAGCAATCGTTGCTAATGCCGTCATTCCACCCCACACCAAACGATTATTACGGCTTTTTAACAACTCTATAAAAGTTAGAGCATATTTACTAATGAGTTCTGGTTTAACTTGTCCAATTTCGTACGCTACTTTAATACAATCGTATTGAATCTTTTTATCTTTGCTAGATAAGTTTTCAATTATTTCTTCTATGCCTGCATGATTTTCTTCATTAGCTAATTCATGTGCCAGCTCAATATTTGGCACTTCATCATCGCGACTGAGTTGAGAAGCTAACAGGTTCACTACTGACATGATTATCCCTCATTTCAAATTTAATTCTTTTGTACATACATTATCACATTTAATCTGACACCATTATTTCGCATATGCTAATATTTATCGCAAATTTTCTTTGCTCTTTCTTTTATAATTTCCCTGATATGTTGTGGATTAAGTACTTCAACCTGATCCCCTAGACTTAAAATCATACGATAAACCCACTCATCCTCTGGCAAAGTTTCAGTCAAATAAATCCACCCGTCATCACTGAATTCCAAATCATCAAATTCAAAATAATCCTCTAACTCATTTAAGGCATGATGAGTGAACTTCAGACTCACAGGGACCATTTCACGATCGTGCTGATAAAAGTTATACTTCCTAGCATGTTCTCTTTGTTCTATATCTTGGTTTGTGAGTTTTATGTGTCTTATTTGACCTCTAGATGGCTTTTCTGCTCCTCGTCCAAATTTGAACTTATTTCCTTCTTTACTTATTATATAAGCTGCGTATAAATCATCTAATCCAAAGCTATCATTAACAATTTGCGTAAAAATGCTACCGCCAGACGAACTAAAATTAGCAAATTGTAAAAAATTAGAATATTTTTATATTTAACATCTTTCAGTAATTAAAACAAGGGGCTAAAATCATTAGATGGAGGTTTCACTTTTTATCCATTTATAATAATTCCACCGTTTACATGAAGAATTTGTCCTGTTACATATGAGGAGTCGTCTGACGCCAAATAAACATAAGCAGGTGCCAGTTCAAAAGGTTGTGCAGCACGTTTCATTGGAGTGTCACTTCCAAATGTTGCATAAGTTTCTGGTGGACCACTTGAAGGGATAAGGGGGGTCCATACAGGTCCTGGAGCAACGCCATTGACCCGGATTCCTTGATTAATGGCGGATAATGCTAACGAGCGGGTGAATGAAACGATTGCTCCCTTGGAAGCAGCATAATCGATAGCGTATCCAAGTCCGGTGTATGCAGCGATTGAGGTTGTATTGATAACGGAGCTTCCTTTTTTAAGATAGGGAATAGCTGCTTGTGTAAGATAAAAATATGAAAAAATGTTTGTTTGAAAAGTACGTTTAAGCTGCATTACTGATATGTCGCTGATGCTTGCTTGTGAATGTGCTTCCCCTGCATTATTGACCAGGATTTCAAGATGGCCAAATGCTTCAATTGTCTTCTGAACGACATAATGACAAAACTCCTCATCCCCAATATCTCCTGCGATTGTCAAGCATTGTCTTCCCAATTGGTTAACTCTGTCTTTTGTTTCGAATGCATCCCCATGCTCATTTAAATAAACAATAACAACATCCGCACCCTCTTTTGCAAAAGCAATGGCGACAGCCCGGCCGATACCGCTGTCTCCTCCAGTTATGATGGCAGCTTTATTCAATAGTTTGTTGCTTCCAGTATAATAAGGATTTTCGGAGATAGGTCTTGGAATCATCAAAGATTCAATACCTGGCTGCTGGGGCTGGAATTGTGGGGGAAATGTAACAGGTACTGTTTCGCACTTTTTTACATACCCAAAATGCTGATACATAATAAAGCCTCCTTTGGTTATGTGTTATTTAGCATATTCTTAAAAAGATTATAGGTGAATGCCTAAGTCTTACTGTTTTTGAACTTTTGATTCAATACTAAGGTTGAATAGAAACAGTGATTCGATAAGGTATATTTTTCTTGAATAGGTGGAAATTAAAGATGGCTTTTAGCAATTAATTTCCATAGAGGAGGCAGTTGGGGTGAAAACAAAAAAATGGATGTTATGCTTAGGTGCCATTCTAGCGTTCATTTTAGCTTTAAATAAACCGGTATATGCTTTTATTCCTTCTAAAGATCAAATTGTAAAACCTGATAAGGGAACATGGCAGAAGGACCAAGATCAACCTGCTTTTGACCTCTGGGGAAAAACCTTCTCACGTAAAGAGGCCCATGATTTAATGCAAACAGCAAAGGGAAGAGAACTATTATCTCCTAAGAATGGTGCTGTAAAAATTGATCAAGCTCTATTAGATTTAGGTAGAAAGTCATTTTACGTAGAAACATTTGGAAATGAAGTTTTTTTATCTGATATTCTTGGTGCTTTTAACGGTCCGCTCACAATTGAAAATTTTCAGAAAGCAATAAAAGAGTTAAACGGTAAGGGAACAACGAATTTACAGGTCGAATTAGCAGAAACAGTAACAATCGGGGGGAAAACATACAAAAAAGGAACAAAAGTGGATACCGGATTTGATGTGGTAAAAGGTTCTAACAAAGTTCTTGGTTTGCCGATTGTAAGATCAGAGGAAAAGTTAAAAGTAGGACTTAGCTGTGCAGCATGCCATGCCACTGTTGATCCTATTAATCACAAAGTAATCGAAGGGGCTGTTAATACGGATGCTAATTTCGGGCTTCTTCTTGCTTTAGGTACTAACACAACAGCTTATTTTGCACGTACTGAAATTGCATCTTTAAAGGATTATATAAAAAACTTAGAGAAAACGGTTGTAACGAGTGAAGGGAAAAAGGAACCCTTACCGGATTCCAAAGCGTTGGAGGCGGCTGTTGACGAAAGTGTAATCAAATGGCCAAAGGGAAACTTTGATATTACCAGTGATTTTGTTAGTAATCCCACTCAGATTCCGGATTCGTTCACTTTAGGGGATCATCCTTACAGCTGGAGTGGCTTTGCAATGGCTGGACCGTTTAAAGGGTTAAGTACGTTAAATAATGCTGTTCATGCCCAAGGTTCTGATTTGACGACAATTGCCGAAGCCAGTCGAGCTCTTTTTGGAATCGACAAAGAGGTATATTTAGGAACTATTTTGCAGAATGCGGCGAATCCTAAATATCGGTTTGATCCGGCTAAAGGGAAAAAGCCTTCAGAATTTTTTGCACAAGTCGATCCTAACCCAGATGCTCCTGGCGTAAACAAAGCGATTAAATTACCAACCTATCCGAGGTCTTCACTTATATCACCGAATGGGCTGATCGTCAGCTCGCCAGGAACGAATGTCGGGGAACAAAACAACGGAATGTCAGCGTTTCAAAATACCCTGGTTCCTCCGAAAACACCGATTAAGATAACAGATGAGGAAAAGCAATTAGGCAAACAGGTATTTGCACGCGGGTCCTGTATATCGTGTCATGCAGGAAGTTTTTATACCAATAATCAAATTATAGCAGTGGAAAAAATCGGTACGGAACCAACGCGAGCGATTGGTCTAAGAAAAGTTGGCGAGTTTTTGACAGACCCCGTTATATATTCACCTGATACACCTGTGCCTGTACCAAAAAGCGCACTATTGTTAAAAGTTCCGACTCAAGGATTAGACCCTGGGCAAATTAATCTTGCATTTGGAATTGGAAATACAATGGGGGGCTACAAGGTCCCTAGTCTTATTGGCCTTTATTGGTCTGCGCCATATCTCCATGACGGTGGTGTCGCAGTTGGAGCAAACACTAAAAGTCAATTAGGAATAGAAGGTACATTAAATAATAGTATTTTACCTGATCCGTATAACAGTTTACGCGCATTAGTTGACAAAAACTTGAGAACTCAAGTCATAAAAGCCAATCAATCTGCAGAAAGCCTAAGGAAATCAAATGTAACAGGGGAAGGGCATGAATATTGGGTAGATGCTTCAACAGGTTTTTCTCAACAAGAACAAGATGCTTTGATAAAGTATTTGCTAACATTGAAATAACCCTCTTAAAGACAGGCAGTTATAATCAACGCCTGTCTTTAAGATGATGTAATTATTTTATTGGATAATTAAGGTTCTCCCAAAAAACCTCATTTACTTATGATACGGTTCCCCGTAACGCATCTAATTGAGGTTCCAACAAAAAGAATGCTAAGATCAAAGCACCCAAGACCCATCTCACATCTTTTTCAATAAGAACTCTTATCCTTAATTAAGTAACCAACGAAAGTAATATAAGCGAGATTCTCCGGTTAAATACAGAACGGAGCTCGTTTCGGCGTATATAAGGGAAGGTTTTCCGACTATACAAAGCAACCCCCCCATTTTCACGTTTTTCGAGTCAATAGGCGGAATCTCTCCGTCTATTTAAGCTATTTTTGATTTTAATTACTAATTAAGAGGATTTTTTCCGACTATTTATCTGACCGGGTGCTTAACCTGATCCCCAACCAATAGGGAAGACTTTCAGGTTAGGCAGGTCGTAGATCTTCCAATGATTAAGCCGCTATTTGCCAATTATTAAACTGAAATGACGCCGAGCTGCTTCATTAAGCCCAGATCATCCCTATGCAGCCATACTTCGGCAATCTTCCCGTTCTCCAAGCGAAAAATATGAACGTTTTGTATAACCACTGACTTCCCTGTTGCAGGGATGTTCAGCATCTGGCCTTTGTGCGTCCCGGTAAAGGTAGTCTGGACTACTACTTTATCGGCTTCCTCAATAACTTGCTCCAACTGGAAATGCAAATCTGGGAAAGCGGAAAGATACATTTTCGTCATTTCGATTGCCTGCTCTAACGTCATATACTCCTCTCCACCTGCATGATGTATCACAAATTTCGGATGAATAATCTCTCCTATCTGATCAAAGTTCGCGTTGTTGTGAACTTCATCAAAATAAATACGTATGAGTTCCGTATGACTTGTTGACATTAGAATTCCTCCCTCTTCACCGTAACCAACAGATTACAACCACTTATTTTTATCACGGGGCCTCGCTGCAAACATTAAAGAAACATCTAGTAATGTAATTACTTCCTCTACATTAAGCAATCTTTTCATAGTTTCTGGATTGTAATCATTGCTTAACCTGCTTGCGCGAAGCCCCGTCATCCCATTCCAGATTAACTACTCAAGCTTTGACTCCCATATTTTTAGGTTGGATATAAGAGATTTTAAAAGCAATGCGATAAATCCTTTTAATTTATGAGTTCAAAATTTAACTTTTGGTTGCCCAAACGCGTCTGCCGTCAGGTCGGATTATCACCACAATACCATCGTCCTGGACAACCAGCCGGCTGCCAGGGTGCGTCCATGTATCAGATGACCAGATAGCTTTATTGGCTGCATCATAGATTACCAGATTGCCGTCCCCTTGCATGATGCATACTCCACCAGGACCACCTGTTCTTGAAGACCAGATTGCCTCCGGCTTTCCATTGATAGTTTGTGGCGGATTCGCAATGTTGCAGGCGCGTAGTTCGGCGTTGGCCTGACTAATCTGTGTGTTCAGATTACGAATTATGACCGCTAGAGCAGGACCTCTGATTCCTCCTAGTTCACCCTGAAGATCTTTTAGCTCCATCTCTAGTTCCTTTATCTTGTTATCTATGAGCTTGCACTGCGGAGCGAGGGCAACTATAACTTTATTGTTTTTATAGAGCACTAGATTCCCATCACTCTGAAAGACGAAAGTATACATTCCGTTTGCTGATTGTATAGGCCGATCAATCGCAAGTACCTCCCCTGCCAGCATATCATTCCCTTCTGCAGCGGGACCTGACTGGAGCAGCCAAAGCCCATGAATAGGCTTCCATGGATGTCGTTCCCAATCACTCCACCAGCTTTCTGCCTCAGAAGGGACTAATCCACCCGCCTGCTTCCGTTCCTGCACGATGTCCTTAAGCGTATTCTTGAGGGCACGGACCTCTAGCAATGCCTGCAAATCAGGTTTCATAGTCGGCGCGGGATGCACTGGGCAACCACTGTCATCATATTTCAGGAGGAAACCATTGGCTGCGTATTCCAGCTCCCAAATGGCCAATCGGGTCCGAACAATCAAGCTAGTGCGACGTTGATCGGCGTACTCCTCTGTAAGCTGTCGATACTCCATCGGTTTTCGCTCCTTAGCCTGCAAAGTATCATCCGCCCGCATGTAACCATGCGCCATCCGGATATCAATTAGGCCAGGGTCAATGGTCATGATGTCGTGGATGTCGAAGTTAGGCTGAATAATGGTCACATTCACACCCCAGCCACGCGGTGGGTCTATCTCGTTCAGAACAGTCTCGTCCGTCATAATGTCACTAGCAGCACGGTTCGCCACATCGAGGATATTAGCCTCCCCCACATTAAATGACGAAAGAAGCTTACCAGTCGCAGCACTACGAGCTCTGTCCACCTTGCTATTGGAGGCTAAAATCGCGTAAACGTCGGTGGCTCCTGACTGAATAGCGACTTGGATAGGAACGATTTCCCGCACACCACCGTCTACGTAGTTCTCTTTGCCGAGCAAAACTGGCGGAAAGGCTAAAGGAATCGAAGCAGAAGCAATCGTGCCTGTTATTAGACTGACACGTAACGGGCTGGGCTTTGTCGGCGGCGGATAGGTGACTTTGCAATTACTCAGTTCGCTGGTCAGTCTAGGAATTTCTGAGTTGAGTTCACGCATTTTTTTGACAATTGCTGGTTTTCCGTTCACTGACTCTTGCAGTAGAGCCTGAAAGTTGTCGGCCTCTTTCTTCAGTTCCTCAATCTTCAGAGCGATGCCTTGGCATTGTGGAGAAAGGGCGGCCAACGGTGCCAGAACTGGCGTGGTGTTGTCGCGTTCTAACATTTCTCCTGTTTCAGTCACATAGCGCAGAGCCCCACTCTCTAATGCTACTGTCGCTAGGCGCAACTTAATACCACTCTTTTGCACCTTTTCCAAATCGAGCTTGGACCGGTCGCTCAGCTTGGCAATAATAGGCCCAAGATTATAGAGCGAACGTGAACTGCCTTTCACTACTTTACCGAGTTCATCTTTAACATATCCTATATCTCCGATAGCCTCTAGCATTTCCCAGGTGTATACAATATGATCGAAGAAGTTGTTCGGTTTCTTTTTCAAAAAAGCGGCGAGCTTCGAGTTCTGGATATTCGCCAACCAGTCTGCCTCTCTCCACATATCAGAGTTGTTTTGCATATCACGCCAGAGTTTGATCAGCCCATTAAGACCTCGATTGGGGTCCCCTATTGGAGTGAAGTACTCTTTTCGAGGGGTGCCCCCTTTTAGAATGGGCTCCCCTTCTCGAGCGGAGTATTCTTCTCCCTCAGCCAGCTTAATCGCGTTGATTGAACCAACTGAACATCCAGCTAAGATGGCAGGCTTAATTTTTTTTTCCTCGTAAAGATAACGGACTGCGCCAACCTGGAAGTTACCTCGTGCCCCTCCACCACTAAACACAATTCCAACAGTCATAATCTCTCCTCCATATCAATTTATTAGCCTCCTGGCATTGGCCGAGGTAGATCGAACAAGATTTTCTTGAGCCTTATGACAAGGCTTATACAAAAGGTATTTAATGAACTAACGAAATATACGTTATCAAATTGAGAAGCGACACTTCATTAAGCCATAGCCTGTCATTCTGGCGAGAGATAAAAGTCAGTAGGTATTTAAATAAGCTCACCAAACAATCCAGATGTTTCCATACTGGATGGATTAGCGGTTTCACTTTTTCCAAGAAAGAAACATGTTGGTGTGCTGCACATTTAGTTACTTAATCACGATCCTTCACGGACTAATACTTGATATAGGAGCTCTAATGCTTTATTCAAATGCCGATAATAAGTGGCCGTTGATAAATTTAAGCTTTTAGCTGCTCGTTCAAGCGGTCGAACTCCTTCTATATAAGTAGTGGTTAACAACTTACCCAACATTTCTTCTTGCTCGTTGCCTTCGGTTAAGCAACGGATCGCTTCACCTAAATCATTCTTTGCATTATAGCCTGCTTTCTCGCCTGAAATGTCTGGTGCCAATCGATGCGGAAACAATCTACCGTAAGTCTGGATTAATAAAGGTTTGCTGGGAAGAACAGCCCAATGCTTCAAGATGTCTTTGAGCTCCTGAATGTATGGCTCCGCTTTCATTAAAGTGGAAGCTACTGCCGTAGAACGCTGGTTAACGGATCTATCCAGCTTTGTGATGAAGTCCTCTTTTCTTAAATCGAGCACGTAAGCCTGATAATCAGTACCGAGTTCAATGGTTGTATCCGCCCAGGCTGCACGTTCAAATCCGCAAAGCTCAAATACGGGAAACCACTCTCTCCAGGAAGTTAAGGCCAAGATCCACTCGGGGCTGCAGTAATGATTGAGTAAAGTGTGGATGAAATAAGATCGATACCGCCACTCAAGCTGGGGATCGATTCCTACTAACGCTATTAAATAGGCATTCGGGATGGGCTCCCATCCGTTGATGAACGGTTGTAACAGGGGGTCACTTTTTATTTCCTTTATGACTTGTTCATCGTGTAGGGGGATTTTGCCGAAAAAAGCTACAATGTTATCGTTTCTCCATATCGTAATAAAGGCGGAAGGTGCAACTTCCCATAGTTTGCTTATCCGATTTACTAGCGGCAGCAAGTCGACACGAGAAGTAGAAGTAAATTGGTGTGATTTGATGTATAAATCTCGGATAACCGGTAGGTCGCATTCTCGACATTGGCGAACTTCCATATCGTCCATATGTCCATAAAAACAAAGCGTACGAACGAGCGGGTGCTCGTGTAAATTTAGTTTATCCAAAGGCGGCCTCTGACCCAGAAGCGGATTCAAACTTTCTTCCATACGAATATACTGCAGCGCTTTGGATCGCATTTGTTCGTAGGTATTTGGCTTACGAAGCATGAAATCTTCCAGCGTCCATGCTCTGACAGCGTCATGAAGCATCCAGCCATCTTCCTTCATGATTACGAATGGCATTCCGACGAACTGACGAAACGCATCTGCCTCCAGCCCCGTGTCCATGATCGCTTCAAGTCTTTCTTCATTGAATCTCCAATAAACAGATGCAGCCTCGAGCATCCGATGCACAAAGGGAGGTTGCCCAAGTAGCATTTCACTCATCAGGACGGATATGAGTTGGAATTGTTTGTCGCGTTCCAACCGCCTGAGGTCATTACCCATTAGTATCGTTTCTGCGGCAAGAACCATTGCGAGCGGTACGCCCCTGGAAAAACGAAAAAGCTCAGTGTGACTGTCAATATCGGTAAGTCCACACTCCTTTGCGTATGACCCCACCTCGGTAAGGGTTAGCGCTTGAAGCTGAGTCATATGAATTCGGCCGGTCCATTCAGAACGCAGCCAGCTACCAGTGAGCAAATTACGGCCAGCCGTAACGATCTGAAACGACGCATCCAACGAGTTAAGCCAATTCAAAAACCAATAGGAGATAGAATGACAATGGTCGAATTCATCAATAACGATAACTGCGTGGTTGCCTAAAGAACGCGAACGCCGGTTCATACAGCGGGCAATCCCTTCCGAATCCTCAGTAAAGTAGGATTCGCCAGCGTTACGAAGTTGTGCAGCTAACTGTACCAGAACATCCTCCTTCTGTTGGATCACTTTACTTCCGTCTACGTAATAGAAATGATATCCTTCTGTTTCCGTCATGAATCGCCGAAGAAGCGTAGATTTTCCAATGCCGCTTTGTCCATATATATGAAGCCAGCGCCAAAACCAATCTCCTTTCACGTGTTGCCGCAACAGATCCATTTCATGTACACGGCCGACAAAACATGCCCACCCCAATTGAAATGTTTCCCCATATGACATTTGATCCCCCCTATAGACTACTAATTATTTTCAGTATATACAATCTAGTCTGAAATCTCATCATATTATTGAGAGTAGATTGAGAGTATGTTGAGACGCAATTCTATTATAAACACCTTCATTATTTAGGTAAGCTCTAACAATTCCTATTTTACATTCATCATCATATGTAGCTATAGAAAACACCCCCGAGAGTAAGAGTTTTTGGTCTAACTTTTGGGGGGCGTTTCACTTATGATACGGTTCTCCAACATGTATTAAAT
>NZ_JBALOZ010000062.1:19750-54128 GCF_036965125.1 Bacillus sp. JJ1503 | reverse complement strand
ATGGTGATAAAATATAGGGGAGGGATATCTTGGAAAGTAAGGTGCGTTCCCGTGGCGATATATATTATTTTATCAGCGCTCATTTCTCTTGTTGTGATTTGCGCTGTGCGTGACCGTAAGAATTGGAAGTAGCTTAAAAAAATAAAAGGGACCGAGGCAAGTGGTTTTCCTTTACTAGAAAGAAGGTACTTATTTTGCTAGTCATATCAGAAAAACAACTGCGATCCATGTATACAATGAAGGACGCGATTCAGGACTTGGAACAAGCTTTACAACATTACATAGAAGGAAAAATTCTTAATCCGCACAGGACGGTTCTGGAATTCCCCGAAAAGAATGCATCGGCCCTCTATATGCCTAGTGCCATGGAGCCAATCGGAAAAACGGCTGTCAAGGTAGTCACCATTTTTCCAAACAATCCATCAGTAGGGAAGAAGACCACTCAGGGTGTCATTGTTTTAAGTGACACCGACAATGGAGACCATCTTGCTTGCATGAATGCCTCTTATTTAACAAGGCTTCGTACGGGGGCGGTAAGTGGGATCGCAACGAAGTATCTTGCGAAGGAAACAGCATCAACGGTAGCAGTCATTGGCTGTGGCGGAATGGCAGAGGAGCAGCTTCAGGCTGTTCTGGAGGTTCGTGATATTAAGAAAATCTTGCTTTATAATCGAACAAAAGAAAGAGCACATGCATTTGCTGATAAAATTGCAGATCTTAGCCCAGAGTATAAAGGCGAAATTGCGATTATAGGTCATGCAGATGAAGCTGTTTCGAAAGCAGAGATCGTTATTTGCAGTACGCGCTCAGAAACTCCTGTTTTTTCAGGGGAAGCGCTGCAGCCTGGAACACATATTAATGGTGTTGGATCGTATCTCCCGCATATGCAAGAGGTAGACGTACAAACTCTTCGTAAATGCTCAAAAATTGTTGCTGATACGATTGAAGGAGTAAAAGATGAGGCTGGTGATTTTATTATTCCTGCAAACAGAGGAGAATGGAGTTTTTCAGACCTTCATGGGGAAATTGGAGAGCTGGCAGCAGGGAGAATCGCTGGCAGGGAATCGGATGAAGAGATCACCTTTTTTAAATCAGTTGGGATTGCATATTTTGATTTGGCTGTTGCATCGGCCGCCTATGAAAAGGCTATTAAGCTCGGTGTAGGAAGCAAAGTAGAAATATAAGAAGGTAGTTTAAAAGGGTTCAAACAAAGAAAATCAATAGTGTTGATATGAGAAGGGGCATCCAGTAGTCGAAAAATCGACTTATTAGATGCCCCTTGCTTTTTTTCTTAATTTTAGCGGACAGACAATCCTCTATTTCCATAAATTCGCATATTTATCGAATGAATCGGACACAGGATCCGCTAATGAATGAAATCTATAAGAAAATAGCTTTCTTTTCACTCAATAGCGGAACCCAAGTCTATTAACTTCTAAAAAGCAATCTTTTTAGATAAATAACGGAACCAGGGTCCTTTTTTTAACGAATTCCTTTCATGAAGCTCTGAATTTTTGGAGCTAACATAAAAAGGATGATCGAAAGCACGATGGAAGCCCCGCCGATAACGCCAAAGTACATCATTTCCGTTTCTGGTGAATAGAACTTAACGATTTGTGCATTAATCGCCCCTGCAGCTGCTGTTGATAAAAACCATAGACTCATTGTCTGTGCAGAGAAAGCAGCAGGTGCTAATTTCGTTGTAGCTGAAAGACCTACAGGTGATAAGCATAGTTCGCCAAGAGAGACAATTAAATAGCTGAGTGCAAGCCATATTGGACTAACTAGCGAATCTCCGCCACTCAAATACCCTGGCAATAGAATGACGATAAAGGATAATCCAGCTAATAATAGAGCGATTGAAAACTTTTGCGGAATGGTTGGCTGGCGCTTCCCTAACTTTATCCAAAGCCAAGCAAATACAGGTGCAAAGATGATAATAAATAATGCTGGCAGAGATTGGAACCAAGCAGGTGAAATATGAATGCCTGCAAAATCTAATTGTGTACGCTTATCTGCATAGTTTGCAAGAATAGTAGCCCCTTGATCATAAATAACCCAGAACATGACAGAAGCAATAAAAAGTGGAATATAGGCAATGACTCGAGAACGTTCCACATCTGTTGTTTTTTTACTGCGGTACATCACAATGAAATACGCGGTTGGAATTAAAATACCGAGAATCCCAATGAATGCAATAAATACATCAAAAGTTAAATGCCCTGCAGGAATAGCGACTGCACAGATGGCAGCGATTGCAATTACAGATAAAACAAAAATTGTAAATACCTTTTTCTTCTCATCTGGAGATAGTGGATTAGGAACGATTGTTCCTGCAAGCCCGAGATTTTTTTTCTTAGTAAAAATAAAAACGAGTAATCCTAAAAACATCCCAATAGCAGCAAAACCGAAACCTAGGTGGAAGCTTTTTCCCATAGCGCTGCCTGTGATTAACGGAGCAAGGAATGCGCCAAGGTTAATTCCCATATAAAAAATACTGAAGCCAGAATCACGTCGTCCATCTTCTTCGCTATACAAGTCACCAACAATACTAGAAACATTCGGTTTCAGTAATCCGGTACCAAGTACAATCAGCACCATGGAAATAAAGAACATCGTTGTATTTCCGGGAATAGCCAAAGCGATATGACCAAACATAATTAAAATTCCGCCGTAAAATACAGCTTTAGATGTGCCGATTAACCTATCTGCCATCCAGCCGCCAATAATTCCCGACATATAAACGAGTGCACCGTAAATCGACATAATTGATAGCGCAAATGACTGATCTAATCCTAAACCGCCTTTTGACACTTCATAGTACATATAGAATACAAGAATAGCCCTCATACCGTAATAGGAGAAACGCTCCCAAAATTCAGTGAAGAATAATGTAAATAGTCCCTTTGGGTGACCAAAAAACCCTTTTCTGGGAACGCTTTCAACAATTTGTTGCCTGCTAATATTTGACATAAGACGACCTCCTTATTATTCTATAATACTTTCGAAAGTTCGAAATTGTCAAAAGGGTATTTAGGGAAAAGAAGATACTCAGCCTCTAAACCTTGGTATAATTGGATTTCGATTACCAAATTTCCAAAATTTAGTTTTTTTGAAATAATAAATATATATTATGTTTTTCTTCGGATAGGAAAAACAAAAAAGAAGCAAGGACTCCTTGCTTCTTTTCATTAAATGACAAGCACTTCTAAAATTAACGAATCCCTTTCATAAAGCCCTGAATTTTCGGAGCTAAGATAAATAGGATGATGGAGAGTACGATGGATGCTCCACCAATGATACCGAAGTAAGCCATTTCTGTTTCAGGTGTGTAAAATTTAACAATTTGTGCATTAATAGCTTGAGCAGCAGCGTTTGATAAGAACCATAAGCTCATCGTTTGCGCTGAGAAGGCTGCAGGCGCTAGTTTAGTCGTAGCAGATAGACCAACTGGTGATAAACATAATTCACCAAGGACGGCGATGAATATACTTAGGACAAGCCATAATGGATTAACCAATGTATCAGTACCGCCAAAGTACGCTGGTAAAAGAATAACAAGGAATGATATTCCGGCGAAAAGTAAAGCTATCGAGAATTTTTGCGGGATAGATGGCTGGCGATTTCCTAGTTTCACCCAACCCCAAGCAAATACTGGTGCCAAAACAATAATAAATAACGGGTTTAATGATTGGAACCAAGCTGGTGAAATCGTAATTCCTGCAAAGTTTAACTGTGTCCGAGTATCCGCATAAGCTGCAAGGATGGTAGAACCTTGCTCTGCGATGGCCCAGAACATGACGGAAGCAATGAAAAGTGGAATATAGGCAATGATTCTTGAGCGTTCTACATCTGTTGTTTTTTTACTGCGATACATGACAACGAAATAAGCAGTTGGAATCAAAATACCCAAAATTCCTACAAGTGCAATAAAGCTATCAAACGTTAGATACCCGGCTGGAATGGCAATTGCACAAATAATAGCAATAATAACGGCAACTAATCCAAATATCGTAATGGTCTTTTTCTTCTCAGCTGGTGAAAGTGGATTGTGTACAATGGTGCCAGCTAGACCAAGATTTTTTTTCTTTGTAAACATAAATACTAATAACCCTAAAAACATTCCGACAGCAGCTATACCGAAGCCTAAATGGAAGCTATAACCCATTGTACTTCCGACAATTAGTGGTGCAAGGAACCCTCCAAGGTTAATGCCCATGTAGAAAATACTGAAGCCGGAATCTCGGCGATTATCTTCTTCGCTATAAATTTCCCCAACAACACTTGAAACGTTTGGCTTCAATAAACCTGTACCAAGTACAATCAGTATCATGGAAATAAAGAAAAGTGTGATATTTCCAGGGATAGCTAAGGCTAAATGACCAAACATAATCAAAATCCCGCCATAGAAAACGGCTTTGGACGTTCCGAATACTCTGTCGGCTAACCAGCCGCCGATGATTCCCGACATATATACTAATGATCCGTATATGGACATAATGGCAAGGGCAGTAGGCTGGTCAATACCTAATCCACCTTTTGACACTTCATAGTACATATAGAAAACGAGAATGGCTCTCATTCCGTAATAAGAGAAACGCTCCCAGAATTCTGTGAAGAAAAGGGTGAACAATCCTTTAGGATGTCCGAAAAATCCCTTCTGAGGAACGCTTGCTACAATTTGTTCCTTATCTATTTTAGACATGTAAATATCCTCCTTACTTTTTTCTATAATTTGCAATTTTACAGAAAGCTATTCGTTTAAAAAAACGAGTAATATTATACTATAATACTTTTGATAGTTTTAAATTGTCAAAAACTATTTTTTTAACAGGGGATGATGAAATCGCATTAATCGTTGGTAATATAAGCTTTAATGTAAAAAGAGTAATTAAAAATAAGTTTTTTTAAAATAATAAATTTATTATGATAAGGCGGAATATTCCCCAAAAAAATTCTAGTAAAATTAAAAGTGGCCGTGATCTTTCAGCGTTATGTTATAATTTTCTGAAAAGGGGGAGAAGGGATGAAAAATAAGGTACTTCATGCAGTTCAAGATATTTATCCGGATGACTTTGCCTGGTGCTATGGGTGTGGCCGCTTAAACGAGAATGGCCACCATTTTAGAACAGGCTGGTTAGGGGAAAAGACGGTAACGTTGTATACGCCTAAAGAAGAACATACCGCCATTCCGGGGTTTGTTTATGGAGGTTTAATTGCATCACTCATTGATTGTCATGGAACAGGATCTGCCGCGTTGGCTCTGCACCGTAAAAATGGGCATGAGATTGGGGATGGAGCGGAGCCGCCGCGATTTGTAACAGGCTCCTTAAAGGTTGACTTTCTTAAACCAACCCCTCAAGATGTCCCATTAAAAGCAATAGGCGCTGTAACCGAAATACATCCGAAAAAGTGGAAGGTTGATATCGAAGTGTTTGCCGAGGATGTGGTATGCGCCCGCGGCGAAGTCATCGCGGTTGTCATGCCTAGCACATTTGCCAAGACGGAATAAATAATTCAAGCAGGAGGGAAGACCTCCTGCTTGAATTATATCGAGTATGGCAAAAGGATTTTGACATGGGTCCCATTGGATGAACTCTCGATCATGATTTCTCCTTCATGCTCTGCAATGATGTTTTTGCAAATCATTAAACCTAGTCCCGTTCCTTTCTCCTTCGTTGTGAAGAAAGGCTCCCCGACTCGAGTAAGTAAATGTTCTGGGATCCCTGAACCTTCATCAGTGATCTGAATCATGATCCAGGCAGGGTGCTGCTGTCGAATATCAATATGTATGGCACCGCCTTTGGGCATGGCCTCAATTGCATTTTTAAGAAAATTAATAAACACTTGTTTTAGTTTGTTTTCATCACAATTAATAATGGGCAGGTTTTGCTCGATCGACTTGATGATTTGGATATTATTTAAATTTGTTTGGGTTTCTAATAAGGTGAGGACATGGTTTAATACAACCTCAATGTTTTTCTGGGCAAGTTTTGATTCTTGAGGCTTTGCTAGCCATAATAACTCATTTAGAATCGTTTCAATTCGATTAATCTCTGAGTTAATGACATCGAAGTATATTTTATTTTGCTTAAAGTCGCTTTCCATCATTTGAAAGAAGCCCTTTATGGCTGTTAAAGGATTCCTAACCTCATGTGCAATTCCGGCTGCTAACTGGCCGGCAATTGTCAGCTTTTCCGAATTAATCATCAATTCCTTTGTCTTTTCTCTTTCACTGACATCACGCATAATCATGTAGACAGCCGGAGTATTTTCAAATATTGTTGGGATCGTTTTTAATTCAATAGGAATGATCTTTCCATCCATGCGAATGAATTTCTTTTCAAATGGGCCAACAGAATGAATATGTAAATTGCGCTGTTTAAAACACTCATGGTCCTGATAAAAAATAAAGTCATAAATCGGTCTCCCGATAATATTTTCTTTATGCTGCAGCCCAAGCATCTCGATTCCTGTTGCGTTAATAAAAATACATTTTTCATCTTTTAAAATAATGACTCCATCTGGTGATTCCTCCACTAAGCTGTGATATCTGCCCTCACTTTCACGGAGCTTTTCTTCCGCTAACTTTCTGTCAGAGATATTCTGAATCTGACTGATATAGAATAAAGGGCAGCCGTCCTCATCTCTCACTAATGAAACGCTCATTAAAGCCCAAATATACTGTTGGTTCTTATGGATATAACGTCTTTCCATTTGATATGAATTCCTTTTCCCTTCGAAAAGAACTTGAACGATATGTTCATCTATTTCTGCATCCTCTGGAGGAAGGATATCCATAATCGTTAATTGTAACAGCTCGTTTTCTTCATAGCCCAAACTGTCACATAAAGACTGATTCGCCTTTACTATTTTTCCATCCAATGAGATGAGTGCCATTCCTATTCCTGCGTGTTCAAAAGCATGGATGAATAATAACTGATTATCTAAATTAATTTTATTCATCATGAATACTCCTTAATAATGATTTATTCATTCTTAGTTACAGGATTTATGTAGTTAATTTAAAGGATTAGGAAAATATATTGCTTAATAAAAACTCCTCGCGTTTTAAAAACTAACTTTAGGAAAATAGTCACTTAACAATATAATACCATTATTGGAAAAAAATCATAGGAATTGCTAGGTGTCTTATGCCCAAGGATAGCAGGTCGGTGATGTTCCGTAAGTTATGTAAAAATCATAAACCTAGATTTTTTCAATACAATAGGTAAGGGGATTTTTATATAAAAATATATGTCTGGTCATCTGGGAAATGATGTTAAAAGAAATTTATTTCATACCTCTCTAAATCATAGCTTATATCAAAGAATAAAAGGTTAAGAAGGGGTTACAATATGCTATTATTTTGCTATTTGCCGGTTCAAATTTGTTATATAACTCTCTTGGATAAAATATGAACAGAGAGGATGCTGTTGAATGAAGATATGGTGGAAAGAAGCGGTAGTCTATCAAATCTATCCGCGAAGCTTCCAAGATTCGAATGGAGATGGAATTGGTGATCTTCAAGGAATCATTCAAAGGTTGGACTATATCCAGGAATTAGGCGTGGATGCCGTCTGGATTTGCCCGATATTTAAATCGCCAAATGACGATAATGGCTATGATATTTCAGATTATCAGGATGTTATGGAAGACTTCGGAACAATGAAGAATTTCGATCAGCTTCTTGAAGAGGTACACAAACGAGGCATGAAGTTAATCATTGATCTTGTTCTAAATCATACAAGTGATGAGCATCCATGGTTTATTGAATCTAGGTTCTCAAAGGATCACCCAAAGAGAGATTGGTATATTTGGCGTGACGGGAAAAATGGGCGTGAGCCGAATAACTGGGAAAGTATTTTTGGCGATTCGGCATGGGAATATGATGAGAAGACAAAGCAATATTATCTCCACATTTTTTCAGTTAAGCAGCCGGATTTAAACTGGGAGAATGGGGAAGTTCGCAAAGCTTTGTATGAAATCGTTAATTGGTGGATTCAGAAAGGGATTGACGGCTTTCGGATCGATGCGATTAGCCATATTAAAAAGCGAGCGGGTTTACCTAATTTGCCTAATCCAAAGAAATTAAAGTATGTCTCGTCTTTCCCGATGCATTTGAACCAAAAGGGCATTCATCCGTTATTGAAGGAGTTTAAAGAAAGGACCTACGGAAATACAGATGTGATGACAGTTGGGGAAGCAAATGGAGTGACGGTGGAGGATGCAGGGCTTTGGGTTGGACAAAAGCAGGGCGTCATGGATATGATTTTTCAATTTGAGCATCTCGGTCTTTGGGACCCGGAAGATAAGGACGCAGAGCTAGATATCATTGAATTGAAAAAGGTGCTGACTAAATGGCAAAAAGGCTTGGAGTCGGATGGATGGAATGCTTTATTTATTGAAAATCACGATAAACCTCGTGTCGTTTCTACCTGGGGGGATGACGGGAAATATTGGCGTGAGAGTGCGACAGCCTTTGGAGCAATGTATTTTTTCATGAAAGGGACACCATTTATATATCAAGGGCAGGAAATCGGCATGACGAATGTTTGCTTCTCTTCCATTGATGATTATGATGATGTGGCAACGAAAAACCTCTATATAAAGAAACAAAGCGAAGGACTAAAGAATCAGGAAATCATGAAAATCATTTGGGCCTCCTCTCGTGATAATAGCCGAACACCTATGCAGTGGTCAGCGGAAGAACATGCTGGATTTAGCACCGTATCTCCATGGATGAAGGTAAATCCGAATAATAATGAATTGAATGTGGAAACACAGCTTCGGGATGAAGGGTCGGTTCTTTCTTTTTATAGAAAAATGATTCAATTGAAGAAACAACATGAAGTATTTAGTTATGGTCAATATGATCTAATTTTGGAGGAGAATAAACCAATTTTTTCCTATACACGGACATTTAAGGGTGAAAAAGCTGTGGTTCTCACAAATTTGTCCGGTCGGCAGGCGAAGTTTCAGTTAAATGAATGGAGCCTAAGCTCAGATCAGCTTCTTTTAAATAATTATTCAGTGGAAAAACACAGCTTACAGTCCATGTTTTCTTTTAATCCTTATGAAGCTCGAGTATATAAATGTCATTCCGTTACGTGATAAAATAAAGGAAAAACCTCGTAAGGAGCACGATGATGGCACAAGGGAAAACGAATGCCATGCGCATTCTCGATTCGAAAAAAGTGAAATATGAATTAATCACCTATGACAATCAGGATGGAAAAATTGACGGTGTCTCAGTAGCGCAGAAAATCAATAGAGAGCCGAGAGAAGTTTATAAAACACTGGTAGCACATGGAACTAGCAAACAAACATATGTGTTTATTATTCCGGTCGAGGCTGAGCTAGACTTAAAGAAAGCCGCCAAGGCAGCAGGAGAGAAGAAAATCGAAATGATTGCGGTCAAGGATATTCAGACGCTAACAGGCTATATCCGCGGCGGTTGCTCACCAGTTGGCATGAAAAAGCAATATCCAAGCTTTATTGATATTCAGGCATCAGAACTTCGGTCAATTATTGTGAGCGGCGGAAAAATTGGTGTTCAGATTGATGTTAGAATGGAGGACCTGATTCAGGTCATACAAGCTCAGTTGAAGGATATTTGTAAAAATTGAACACTTTTAATGGATTATTTACCACAGACTTTGAGCTGTGGTTTTTTAAAGGGGTATTTAGGAATTTTTATCCACGCCTAAGTAGGCATTCACCCATCAATCCCCATTTGCATATGGTAAAGGTGAAAAACAATTCAGGCAAATGAACGGGAAAGGACGTGTAATTGTGGCTGGAAAAATTTTAAATTACTTTGGCGGCGGAAATACAGCACGTGGTTTTTACAGCTTGTTTGAGTCTAACCTGCAAGGACTTGAACGATTATTCATCTTAAAAGGCGGTCCTGGAACGGGAAAGTCCTCTCTTATGAAAGCCATGGGTTCGGAATGGGCAGAGAAGGGATATGATCTAGAGTATATCCATTGCTCATCGGACAATAACTCGATTGATGGTGTCGTTATTCCCGCTTTGAAGGTGGGAATTGTTGATGGAACAGCCCCTCATGTCATTGAACCAAAGGCCCCAGGTGCCGTGGAGGAGTATGTCAACCTAGGTGAGGCCTGGGATTCGAAGGCTTTATCAGAGCAAAAAGAGGAAATTATGCAAATTAATGAGCGAGTCAGCGGTTCCTTCGAAATGGCTTATAGCAAATTGGCAGAAGCGCTTAAAATTCATGATAAATGGGAAAATGTTTATATAGAGAATATGGATTTTGCGAAAGCAGATCAGCTTACAAATAAGCTATTGAAGGAATTCTTTGGGAATATGCAATTAAATAAGGCTTCCAATGTTAAGCATCGCTTCCTCGGTGCAGCAACACCGATAGGGGCGGTTGATTTTGTCCAAAACCTGACAGAGGGCCTTCCTAAACGATATTTTGTTAAAGGCCGTGCGGGCACAGGAAAGTCCACGATGCTAAAAAAATTAGCTAAAGTTGCAGAAGAACGAGGATTCGATCTGGAAATTTATCATTGCGGATTTGATCCACACAGTCTTGATATGCTGATCTTTCGCGAGCTCGGTCTGGCGATCTTCGACAGCACCAGTCCACATGAATACTTTCCAGACCGGGCGGGAGATGCAATTATTGATACGTATGAAATCATCGTCTCTCCAGGTACGGATGAAATTTTTGCTGAGCAAATCAAAGAAATTAGCCAGCAATATAAGGCGAAAATGAAAGAGGCCATTTCTTATTTAGCTCAGGCAAAAGCACAGCGTGAGGAATTAGAAAAAATTTATATTGGAGCCATGGATTTTAAAATGGTTGACCGGATGCGGAATGATATCAGGGCTGAAATTCTGCAAATGTCTGAAAGAAATTAATAGCTGCAAGGTTAATAGTTTATATAATTTTTTATATTTTTCCATTAAAGACACGGCCCACACACAAGTGAATGAACCTTGCAGAAGATTATTATAAGCAGTCAAACACCCAAAGTAGGCGTTTTGCATACATTAGAAGGAATGTAAAATGAGAGGAGATACAAAATTTATGGATTACAGCTACTATCCCTATTCATTTCCCTTGAATGCAGAGCAGAATGCTATTTATGACAGAATATTTCCGGGCGGGGGATTTGGACCTCCAGGAGGTTTCCAGCCGGGCCAACCAGGATTCCCACCGGGTCAGCAACCAGGGTTTTCACCAGGCCAGCCAGGATTCCCACCGGGTCAGCAACCAGGATTTCCTCCAGGCCAACAGCCAGGATTCTCGCCAGGTCAGCCGACAGGTGGCGGACAGCAAGGGGGCCCTCCATCATCACCGCCGCCAGCCTTCACGCCGCAAATGCAGCAAGCTACTACCTTTGCAGTGGATCCAGGAGCAATTAGAAGATGTTTATTCCGTTTTACTTATATGTGGCTTCATAATGGCCGGAGCTTCTGGTTCTATCCAGTCTTTGTCGGAAGGGATTCAGTTGCCGGCTGGCGTTGGAGACGCAATCGCTGGGTATACTTCGGAACAGACCTGCGCAGCGTCCGCTCCTTCCAATGCTTCTAAAATCGGTGCCAGGTACCTTCTGCGGACAGTTAATTAATACTGTGCGCATGGAGAGGACAGTTAAGCAGCTATAAAGACGGACCTTCGCTGGCCCGTCTTTTCCAATTAGAAAATAATATGCGCTGCTAGAACGATCATTTGGACGGATTGATATATCGGTGAACAGTTTGTCCCAATGGTTGAAAGATGGTTATCTCCTAAATTGGAATAAGAAAAAGGGCAGCCCTATATAAGTAAGCCCACCCCATTCTTTATCCCTCCGAGTATTCAAGCTGCTGTTCTGCAAGCTCCCGGTATAGAGGGTGAGATTGCAGCAATTCGGCATGTGTTCCGGTGCCTGTGATCGTTCCAGCATCCATAACGGCAATTTGATCAGCATCGATAATCGTTGATAAACGATGGGCAATGACTAAAGTAGTTCGGTTGGCCATAAGGTTCTTAAGGGCATTCTGGACGAAGTGCTCGGATGTACTATCTAAATTAGAAGTTGCTTCGTCAAGGAGAAGGATTTTCGGATTGCGAATGATGGCTCTGGCAATGGCAATTCTTTGTCTTTGACCACCGGAAAGCCTTATCCCTCTTTCTCCTACCTCCGTTTCATAGCCGTCTGGCAGCTGATTAATAAATTCTGCTGCGTGGGCAAGCTCAGCGGCTTCCCTCAGTTCTTGATCAGAAACTCCCCTCTCTAATCCATAAACAATATTGTCTTTAATCGTGCCAGACATAAGCGGGCTTTCCTGTGAGACATAGCTAATCTGGCTTCTCCAGGAAAGAAGGTTGAATTCATTAATATTTGTGTCACCGAGCAGAATTTCCCCGTTATTAGGCTCATAAAAGCGCTCAAGCAAGGCAAAAAGGGTAGTCTTTCCACCTCCGCTCGGTCCAACAATAGCCGTTGTTTTTCCAGCGGGTATGGTTAAATGAATATTCTTGATGATAGGATTTTCATTATAAGAGAAAGATAGATTTGTAAAATATATATCTTGGGCCGGGTCTTTTACAATTAAATTCTGTTCAGACGGTTCTTTCTCAAGAGCAAGAATTCCCTGTATACGCTCAGTAGCCCCAATTGCTTTCTGAAAAGCTGTAAAAAATGAGGCCATTTGGGTAAACGGCACGACAATTTGGAACATGTAAATAATAATAGCAACGAGGGATCCTGCTGATAATTCTCCTGATGCAACTCTAACTCCTCCGTAGCCAATTAGGATGACAAGGACAAGCATCATAATAAAGGTCATAAAAGGTGAGATAATAGCTTGTATCTTTGCCTCCCTAAGGCCAAATTGGAAAAGATGCTTAATCCCTTTTTCCCCGCGTATCTTTTCAGCGTTTTCCGCATGGTAGGACTTAACGAGACGAATATCAGTAAGAACACGTCCAAGATTTGCGGAAAAGTCGGCCATTTCATCTTGGGTAGCTTTAGAAATTTTATACATTTTTTGACCTAAAGGCATAATGAGCCCGATGGAAAGCGGGACAGAAATAATCATGATCAACGTCATTTTCCAATCGATCATTAGAAGGATAGCGATTGCCCCGATAATCGAAATGAGCCCAGTTAAAAAGGTGATTAAATGCTGGGTAATTAAATTTTTTACTATATTCGTATCCTGTGTAACCCGGCTCATCGTATCTCCCGATTGATGTTTATCGAAAAAGGGAATGGGGAGAAGTAAAATTTGCTCCCATAGCCGCTTGCGAATGGAAGCGACAATCGCCTCCCCGATGTAGGTCATAAAATAAAATGAAAATCCGGAAGAAATCGTCTGGACAATAAAGGCCGCTGCCAGAAAAATGATTAAAGATGTTTCCAGCGCCGATGCTGCCAGTTGGTCAACGAGTGACTTTGTAAAAAGGGGAACGATTAGACCGGCCCCTGTTTCGATTAGGCTTAGGACAATTGCTACGATGAAAATCAACTTCGGAGGATTTGCTTCTTTTAATAACTGCGAAAAGGCTTTCCAATTTGTGGTAGCTTGGCTATTACTCTTTCCCCGAACTTTCATTGAATTCAAACCCCATTTCCTTTAAATATATTTCCATCGCTTTTGTAAGCCACTTTTCCTCTTCTGCTGAAAAAGGGGAGTGAAACAGGACGGGATCATCCTCTATTTCGACCCCGCTATCAAGCAGGTCTTGAACGAGATTATGGTCGTCCCCTGTGAGTTCTTTCACTAATTCCATATAATCTCCTATTAGCCTTTGAACTTGTTCGCTTGCAGGATCTAGTCCATATAGCTCCTTTAGTTCGGAAAAAACAACAAGTGTTTTCTGATTCAATTCAAGCTGCTTTTCCTCAGGAATGCTATACATTTTCTCAACCTTCTCTTCCTGGATAATTTCTTTTAGCCATTCCTTATGCTCGTTTTCCATTTGAATATTTTTAATTAAGGAAATAAAAATGGAAGAATCAACCTCTTCATTTTTGTCCATCATATGAAGGGCATGATCGAGTGCCCGAATGACGTTCTCAAGCTGCTGTTTCTTTTGTAGCATTTCACTTTTTTGAAAGGTTAGTGAGTCTTTTAAACTCCAATCCTGCAAATGAATAAACTCACTGATCTTCTCAAGGGAATAGCCTAAATATTTGAGTGAAACGATTTTTTGCAGTTTAATTAAATCCTCGTCAGAATAAAATCTCCTGCCAGACTCGGTTATTAGGGTGGGCTTTAACAAGCTAATTTCATCATAGTAATGCAGAGTCCTTACTGTCGAACCTGTTTTTTTTGCAAATTGACCGATTGAATAGTTAGCAGACATGCGGTTGATTCCCCCTCCAATAATTTCTACCTCTATCATAAAACCTAACGTAACGTAGGAAGCAAGTATAAACTTTTTAAAAGTGCGGTTGTGCTGTTTTCTTTCCGAATGAATAAGCTACAATATTAGTAAAAAGAACTTGAGGTAAATAAAAATGATCAAATTATTAGTTGAACTTTTTGAACAGAACCGGGATCCGGAGAAAGCCGGCCCAATGGAAGCCTATATGAAAAACCATTTTCCTTTTCTCGGGATTAAGTCGCCTGATCGGAAGGGATTAGTCAGGCAGCTTTTTCAGGAAAGTGGGCTGCTAAAGCAAGACTTTCAGCCAGAATTTGTCTTAGCTTTATGGGAGAAAGAAGAACGAGAATATCAATATGCTGCTATGGATTATTTAGAGAGATGTTTGAAACAGCTGGACAAGCAGCATCTCTCATTGATAGAGCAATTAATTACAACAAAGCCATGGTGGGATACGGTTGATTTGCTCGCATCAAAAGCCGTGGGGGCAATAGCTGAAAAGCATCCGGAGGTAATTGCTGAAACTATTGAGGGCTGGGCTTATGGGGATCACCTCTGGCTGCGAAGAACCGCTATTCTTTTTCAGCTAAAATATAAAAATCAAACAGATGAAAAGCTCTTATATCGCTACATCGAGCATAATAAAGACAGTAAGGAGTTTTTTATTCAAAAAGCGATTGGCTGGGCTTTAAGGGAGTACTCAAAAACGAATCCGGAATCTGTAAAGGCATTTATCGAATCGACTACGCTTGCTAGCTTAAGTGTTAGGGAAGGAAGTAAATATATTTAAGGACTGAAAAAGCGTTTAGGCATTCGGTAAAAGCCGAAACTGGGTAATGAAAAGCATTGTGTTCGAAGGGAGGATTGAAATGATTCGTATCGTATCGATAATATTTCTAGCATGTATGATCATGATCGGATGTTCCAATGAAGAGAAGAAGGATGTTGAGGACCAGGAAGCGAGTATTCCAGTAACAGCACCTCAAGTTGTGGCAGATGAGCTGCAAATTCCGTGGTCGATTTCTCAGATTGGCAATAGCTTTTATTTATCGGAAAGGCCTGGGGCCATTGTGAAGGTGGAAGAGGGGAGTTCGGAGCGGCAAAAGGTTGTATTCGAAAAACCGCTTGCTACGGCTGCAGAAGCAGGACTTTTAGGACTCGTGCTTTCACCAGACTTTTTACAAACAAATGAGGCCTTTGCCTATTACACCTACACGGATCAGAGTGGTCAGTTTAACCGAATTGTCGTGCTCCAGCTTAAGAACAATGTTTGGCAGGAAAAGCGCCTGCTCTTAGATAAAATACCGAGCGGACAATTTCATCACGGTGGCAGGCTGAAAATCGGGCCGGATGGCAAACTGTATGCGACAACAGGGGATGCCGCAACGAATCCGGAAATCGCTCAGGATCTCGGCTCCTTAGGTGGAAAAATCTTAAGAATGAATTTGGACGGCTCTATCCCAAATGATAACCCATTTCCGAATTCCTACGTATATAGCTATGGACATCGCAATCCTCAAGGTCTTGCTTGGACTGCAGATGGTGCACTTTATGAAAGTGAGCATGGACCTTCAGCCAATGATGAAATTAATTTAATACAGGCCGGAAAAAATTACGGATGGCCACTCATCAAAGGGACAGAGAAAAGAGCGGGTATGGAGTCACCGTTATTTACCTCTGGGGCCAACCATACATGGGCGCCCTCGGGCATGGCGTTTGCTAACGGAAACCTTTATGTTTCGGCATTAAGAGGAAATGCTGTAATAGAATTTAATCTGCAAACGGGAGAGCAGCGCGAAATCATTACAGGTCTTGGGCGAATACGGGATGTGATCATCAAGGACAATACCCTCTATTTTATTAGCAATAATACGGATGGCCGCGGAAATCCGCTAGAGAGGGATGATAAATTATATCGAATCCCGTTGTCATCTCAATAAAAAAAAGGTTGGGGCCTGAGGCCCAACCTTTTATTGCATTTTTTGATTATAATACTTGACCGAATACAAGGCTCCCTCATCGACCATTTTATTGTCCTCAATATCTTGTGGGTGAGGGTTTCCCGCCTTCTCAATCGGGAGAATTTTACTTTTATCTAATGGAGATGGTTTGATTTTTCGCTTCCAGTCTCTTAGTACATTTCCGGCCTTTAATCTATTGGGTTTAGAAGATAACCATATCGCAGCAGCTGATACACCAGCTCCTGCCGCCATTACGGATGTCATACGTAAGGCTTGTCTCATAGTAACTCCTCCTCTTAAAATTTTGGATTTGATCCTTCTTCATTTCACCTCCTGTTATTTATCATATGTATACCCTTCAGCTTTTCTATCAAAACATGAAATCTAGTAGTCTCTCTTTTCATTCTCGTTACAAAAATATTAAATACGAAAATAATAGTTTTAGATTTCATAGACGGTGGTACACATTAAGCAAGGTTGCAGCGAGCAACCGAAAAGGCAGGCTCTTACGTCAAACTAAAGGGAGGTAAGAAAATGAATAATCGTTTTATTACTGAAATTTTGACAATGGGAATGTCTAACTATCTGTTAGGTAGTGTGGTTGATCAAGAATCTCCCCCTGCGCGAAGAATGATGAAAAGAATGTTGAGCAGGAGAAAAAAGAACCAATTCTATCTGCGCGATCTTCCGATGTAAAGGTTATTTGGGGAAATTCGAGGCTGCTTAATAAATTTTAATGGAGGGAATTCAATGAATACAAAATTAATCGTTCGAGAATGTAATGATGTTGTTCAAGTCTTAAATGAGGTTAAAGCATTTGAATTCAGTGGAGTCCAGCCAGATGATATGTATGTGTTGGCTCATGAAAAGAGTCGGACGGATGAAATAGCAAGGCAATTAGGTATTAATACGATTGGTATAAAGGAAGAAGGTGTGGGGACAGCTGTAAAGAATTTGTTTGAAGGCAAAGGGGAAACTCTCCGTAATAAAATACAAGAGATGGGGCTTTCCAAGGAGGAAGCAGATGTGTACGAAATGAAACTGGACCGTGGAAAAATCCTGTTGTTTGTTCAGGAGGACCAACGTACGATTGGCAGTGTGCTTTTTAATAGTTAACGTTTACTAGGCATATAGCAGAAGTTTGCCAAATTGAGTTATAAATGAAAAGAGAATTGTCCTTTTCTGTTTATCATATCAGAGAGGACAATTCTCTTTTTTATAGATTGACATGTTAGTTTGTCCACTGACAGCGGACATTGACTAGCCCCAAATTTTAATTTGGTGCTAGCCCGCGCATGAGAAATTGAATGGTTAGTTCAATTTCCTCTTCATCGTTCCATTGGGAATCTGGAAATAGGATGTATCTGCTGAAAAGGTAGCCAATAATGGTAGTAACGGTTAACCGAATAACCTGCTGGGGCAGGATCTCAATAATTTGGCCCTTTTCCTGATAGTATTCTGTTACTTTTATATAGCGGTCAAAGACCTTCTTGGCAATATGCTCGAAAAATTGCTCCTTCAGCTCAGGGTGAAAAGGGATTTCCTGGATTACTATTTTTAAGAGAGGCAGGTTTTTCTTTAAAAAGATCACGCGATTTTCTATCATCGCTCTAAGAAAATCTTCAAACCTCTCATATTTCGTATCCAACACCTTATTCAAGTCCTTAATGACAAATGGGGCCAGCAATTTGGCCATAGTAGGAGCGACAATGCCTAATAACAAATCTTTTTTTGTTTTATAGTGCCTGAAAATCGTACCTTCAGCGACTCCCGCTTTTTTAGCAATTTCACTCGCGTTGAGGTAGCGGCATAGCCTTTTTCAGAAAATGATTCGATGGCGGCGATGATAATTCTTTTCTGCTTATCTGTTAACTCTTCTTCATTGTCGAAAAGCTGGGTAATCAATAAATCCTGTTCAGCTATGATGAACAACTCCTTTTTACACTCATCCTGATCATTTCATTATAAATGAAGTTCAGATGAGGAAGGAAATAAACAACAGATTGTTCAAATCCTTCGGTATTTTCTTAGTGCAGCAACATTAAGTATCATAAATAGCAAGGAAAATCCAGCCAACATTAGTAAGTCCTGATAAATCATATCCAAGCCAAAGCCTCTGATCATGACATTTCGCAGCGCCTCATTCGCATAATAAAGAGGGGTCAAAGGACCAATCCAGCTGAGCCACTTCGAAATGGTGTCAGGGTTAAATAAACCGGAAAAGAACAGCTGCGGAACAATCACGAGCGGGATAAATTGAATCATTTGCAGCTCATTATTGGCAAAGGATGATAATAAAGTTCCCAATGTTAAGGCTGTTAGGGAAACGAGTAAGGTGATGATCAGGACGTAGATGAAGATGCCCTCCATCAACATGCCTAGTACATAGATGGAATACCATGCAATAACGGCGGCCTGGATCATTGTAAATATTCCAAAACCGATCACATATCCCATTACAATTTCCCATTTTCTCAAAGGACTTGATAATAACCTTTCCAGCGTTCCTGTCGTTCTTTCGCGCAAAAAGGAGACACCGGCTATAAGGAATACGAAGAAGAAGACGAAATATCCTAAGAGAATCGGACCGTAGTAATCAAATTGCCCCATATCACTAGAACCATATAAATAATGCACCTCTGCCGCCTTTTGTGGCCCTCCTTGCTGTAAAGGCTTTAGTGCATCCTGCAGCCATTTTAATACAGAGCCGTTTGCACCTGGATCACTTCCTTCAAGGAATACAGCAGGCTGCTGATTCTCAAACAGGATATATCCATCTAATTTTTTATCTGCTAAATCCTTCTCAGCTTTTTGAATAGAGTCATATTGCGTAACATCAGCATGATCTAAATCTAGCTGATCTGCTATTTGCTCAGGTACATCTACTAAACCAATTTTCGGCTCATAATCAGTTCCATTAAAAACTAAATAGAGCATGGAAAGGACAAGAATGGGAGCAAAGATTAATAGAGCCATTGTCCGTTTATCACGGATGATTTGGCGTAGAATTCGAATAACTAATGCGGAAATTCTCATCCTTCAGCACCTCCATACACAAGGAAAGCTTCTTCGATATTATGGGAATTTGTTTTTTCCTTCAATTCTTCAGGGGTGCCAACAGCAATGAGCTTCCCATCTCGGATCATGCCGAGCCGGTCACACTTCTCTGCTTCATCCATCACATGGGTTGTAACAATAATCGTTGTGCCCGCATCCTTCAGCTTATAAAAAGCTTCCCAAATGCTCTTTCTTAAGACAGGATCAATACCGACTGTCGGTTCGTCAAGAATAAGCAGCTTCGGCTCGTGTAAAAGGGAAATTGCCAGCGAGAGGCGGCGTTTCATTCCGCCAGAATAGGCAGAAACTAGCTTATTTACATGTTCAGAAAGGGAGACGGTTTCCATGACCTCACGCATCCGTTCCTTTCGCTTTCCCCCTTTTAAACCGTAGAGGGCTGCGAAGAATTCAAGATTTTCCTTTGCGGAAAGCTCTCCATATAGAGCATCCGACTGGGCCATATACCCAATTTTTTCAATGAGCTTGAGATTAGGCATTTTCTTTTGAAAAATGAAGTTTTCACCATCCGTTGGGAGATCAAGTCCGACCAGCTGTTTAACTAATGTCGTTTTTCCGGCGCCAGAAGGGCCAAGAAGGCCAAAAATCTCTCCCGAAGCGATCTCTAAGCTGATGTTTTTCAGTACTTCGTGTTTACCAAAAGCTTTAGACACATGGCGAATTGAAACAATATTATTTTCCACTGTCGACACCTCTCTTTTTAAAGTGAGTAATCACTCATTATTAGTGTATGAAAAATACCGGAATTTGTAAAGTGAGTAATCACTCATTTTTTACTAATCTTAATTAAATATTGAATATGCATATCAGAGTGTGAAATTAATCACACTCTGCAAGAAGCAATCTCGATAGAATGTTAAGTAGAGTAACATGGAGGAGGTGTTTCGGTATGAGCAGTTCAGTGCGTCAGTCTGATATTGAACATTTTTTAGAAAAAATTGAGATATTTAAAGATCTCCCAAAAGAATCCTACCAGCTGCTTCATAAAAGAATTAGTAAAAAACCTTATAAAAAAGGGGAAAAAGTTATTTCCGAATATGATAAAGCAGAAGGAATATTCTTTGTTCATTCAGGCATTGTCAAATTAACAAAGCAGGACGATCAAGGGAATGAGATGATCACTTGTATAAAGAAGAAGGGAGAGGTCTTCGCTGAGGCATGCTTATTTAATGAGGAGGGAACTTGCTATCCAGCAACCGCGACCATGATTCAGGACGGAGAAGTGTATTTTTTGAAAACGGAAGACTTGGAGCAAGAGTTTCTGGTTTCCCCGGAGTTGGCGGTTCAGATGATTCGCTATATGAGTGTGCAGCTGCGTGATTTTACTTCGATTCTACGGGATGTTGCTTTACTGGATGTGTATATGAAAACGGTGCGGGCATTAGAACGTTTGGCTGAAAAGTTTGGTGCCAATCATTGTAACCGAATGCATATTGAGCTTCCGATAACCGTACAAGAATTCTCAACCTTAGTTGGAACAACGAGAGAAAGTGTCAGCCGGGTTTTTTCTAAGCTAAAAAAGGATGGACTTCTCGAAATTAGCGGGAAAAACATTATAATTACGGATTGGTGCCGCTTTTGCTCCCTTTTTCATCATAAACTCTAATAGTTAATTTAAATAGAGTTATGTATAATAAAGGTATTTAAAAGGGTACAGAGGTGCTTTATCTATGGCAGATTTCCGTTCTAGTGTAATTATTCATAAACCGGTTTCAGAAGTATTTCATTACATGGCCAGTATGGAGAATGTTCCTGAACTCATGCCCAATGTAGTGAAAATGGAAAAACTCACAGAAGGACCGATTGGCAAAGGAACAAAGTTTAAGGAAAGCCGGTCCGTCCGAGGGAATACCGTGAATGCAGAAATTGAGTTTATTGAATATAAACAGGATCAAGCCTTCACAACGAGGAGCAATTCCAATGGCTTGATTACCGAGTACGCCTATGCCTTTCATGAGATTGAGGAAGGAACCCAGGTGGAGCTTGATGCCTTTGTGAAGACGAGCGGACTTAGGATGAAATTAACAAAGAGATTAATTGTCAATATGATCAAAAAGGAAGACGGATTTCAGCTTGAGTATTTGAAGGAAATGCTTGAAGGCAAAAAAAGTGAGTAATTAGCAAAAAAAGCAGTTTTTCTCAGTGATGCGAGAAAAACTGCTTTTTGCATGAAAGGCCCTAGAACGAGTAGGTCCAAAAACGCTCGTTATGAAATCTGGCTACATACTCGGGATCTTGGTTCTCCAGGTTTATCGCCATCTGGCTCACGACCAGCTGGGTTTGCGATACATGTGCTTTAATGGTAGCGAGCTTTTTATCAACAAAAGCAGATACATCATTAACGACATCAGCCTGGCCGATTTCCTCTTCACAATTATGGGAAAAGGCCACACAATGAACCTTTGGACGTTTTTCAGCGGGCATTTCTCTAACTGCCCGAATAACGGCTGCCCCTGTAGCATCATGGTCTGGATGCACGGCATAGCCTGGATAGAATGTGATGATTAAGGAAGGGTTCACATCTTTAATAATGGAGGCCATATGGGCAGCGACAACTTCCTCATTTTCAAATTCGATTGTTTTATCTCGATAGCCAAGCATTCTTAAATCCGTGATCCCTAGAATATTCGCAGCATCCTGTAATTCTTTTTTCCGAATGTGGGGCAAGGATTCTCTTGTGGCAAAAGGAGGATTTCCCATATTTCGGCCCATTTCGCCCAAGGTCAGGCAGGCATAAGTGACAGGCGTACCGCTATCGATATGGAAGGAAATCGTCCCGGATACACCAAATGCCTCATCATCTGGATGGGGGAATACGACTAGAACATGTCTTTCTTTTTCCATTGTGTTGTCTCCTTTCTATTTGTTTTTGCATATTTAAAAATGAATGTTTAACTTAAAAAGGTGATTCGCCAATTTGCAGCGCCACTGCGAGCTTGCCTTCAAAGTCATGCCCAGCTAAAAGGAGACGCCCCTTTTCATCGATTTCAAAATGGGTAATCCCCTCAGCATACACCCAGCCAAAGCTCATTTTGAGCCCAACTCGATAAGGTCCTTTTCCAACTATTTTTCCATGCTCATATTGCAGGAAAGCATTTCGAATATAGGCCCCCGAAGAGAAAAAAGACTTATCAAAATGGGAAGCATAGGCCCCGTTCGTTGTTTCCAAATGAATATATACATCTTTCTTAGCAAAGCGGTCTATTTCCTTTTGCACCTGCTCAGGTTTAACAGCTTCCATAATGGGCCTCCTTTCCAATTAATATTTATAAACTTACGTTTTGGTGAATATGAAAGGTTCATGGGTTTTAATTTTCACCCATTTATTTTACTAAAAATAAACAGTAAAAGCGAAAATGACGCTTGTGTGATGAGAAAAAGCATGACTGCACAAATGGATGGAGCCTTCTTGCAAAAAAACAGAGCCAAAAAGGCTCTGTTGAAATCATTGTAAAAAAACTTATTCTGCTGCTCCTGATCGTCCAGCGCCAAACAGACGGTATGCACCGTGCATCGTTGGCCCCACGTATTGATTTAATTTAAAGCCATGATTAATAGCTGCCGTAATGAAATCTTTTGCTGTTTCAACGGCCTCAACAACCGTTTTGCCTTTCGCAAGCTCAGCTGCAATGGCTGATGCGAATGTGCAGCCTGCCCCATGTGTGTAGGTTGTGTTGACCAACTCAGATTCCAACAGCTTGAATTCCTTTCCATCGTAGAAAAGATCAACGGCTGTAGGATGGTTTAGCTTGCTGCCGCCTTTGATCACTACATATTTTGCGCCAAGCTCATGGATTTTCACAGCGGCTTCCTTCATATCGTCCACTGTTTTGATTGGTCCTGTTTTTGCCAGCTGCCACGCTTCAAAAAGGTTAGGTGTCACAACCGTTGCGCGAGGGACAAGGATGTTTCTTAACGCATCCGCTGTTTCAGGGTGAAGAACTTCATCTTCTCCTTTACAAACTAAAACCGGGTCAATCACTACTTTATCTAATTGATTCTCATCAATTGTTTTGGCTGCAAGCTCAACGATCTCGACTGAACCAAGCATACCTGTTTTCATGGCATCGATTCCTGTTGAAAGAATCGTTTCAAGCTGAGTCTCTAGAGTGTCGAGCGCAATTGGAAATACGTTATGGTTCCAATTATTTTTCGGATCCATCGTTACGATAGTAGTAAGGGCTGTCATTCCATATACGCCAAGCTCCTGGAATGTTTTAAGGTCAGCCTGAATTCCTGCACCCCCGCTCGTGTCTGAGCCAGCAATTGTTAGAACTTTTTTCATTGTCATGTGATACCTTCCTCCCAAAATTCAGGTTTCAATTTGATTAATTTATCCATTTTTAATTATAGCAATAATTATTATTGGCTGAAACTTTATTGTTATAGGCTTTTATTTCCAGTCTGTTTTCTCTATTATAAGCTTAGGTGATGAATAATGAGGAGAATTTTATACATAGAAGATGATTTGGAGATTGGCAGCTGGGTAAAAGGAGATTTAGAGCAAAGGGGATTTAAGGTTGAATGGTTAAAATCGGGTGATGGAGCTGAAAAAATAGTATCAGAACATGACCTCGTAATATTAGATGTTATGCTGCCGGGTCTTGATGGCTTTACGATTGGACAGCGGTTGAAAAAAGAGTCGCCGCAAATTCCAATATTAATGCTCTCAGCCCGCACGGCAGTTGAAGATAAGCTGCATGGCCTCCAATTTGCTGATGATTACTTGACAAAGCCATTTCATCCCGATGAATTGGCCGCACGAATTGAAGTATGCTTTCGAAGATCGGGGCTTTCAATCTCCAATGAGCTGAACCTTGGACATATAAGTGTAAATCTCTCAGAAAATAGAATTTTGGACAGCCGCTCAGGAGAGGAAATTGTATTGACCGGCAAGCAATACCAAATTTTCATGCATTTTTTGAGGCACCCGAACCAGATTTTAACGAAAGAACAAATCTATGAAGCGGTTTGGGGAGAACCTTATATCGAAGGGGATAAGACGCTGATGGTTCACATCCGTTATCTTCGGGAAAAAATTGAAAAGAATCCAAGCTCGCCAGAAATCATTGAAACGATTAGAGGAATTGGCTACCGGGTGAAGCAATGAAACTAAAAAACTCGTTATTGAACCAATATTTACTAATAGTTTTGCTTGCGATTATGATTGTGCCTATTTCCTTTCCTATTGTTACGATGGTGTTCTACCTCCCGTACAGTGATAAAGAACCGAACAAATATCAAAATGGAACCGATCTAGAGAAAATGTGGCATGAAGCCGCACGAAGCTTAGCTGGCGCTTCTGATGAGAAAATAAATGAAAAGTTACAGCAAATCCAACATGAATTCGATCAAGCGAGTATGTTCTGGGTCGATGAAACGGGAAAAACGAAATTAACACTACCTAAGGATATAACGGTTCCTTCATCATGGTCCCCGTCCTATACGATTGATTTTATGAAAAAAAGTCGTGGATACGAGGTGGATCCTTTTACCGTAGTGGCCTTAATTGGCGAAAATAAAAATGAAGGCTTTATGGTTCTGCAGGTCCCGAGGTCCGCCATGACGGTAACAGGAAGGCAAATCCAGGAAGATTATAGTTATATCATTGTTGTTTTGATTTTTGCTATATTAGCTATTTTTATATTTATCTCATGGATTTTCTTTTACAAAATTAGAAAGCGGCTTTTACGACTTCGGCAGGCTATGTCGAGCCCTGCTGAAAATGGGATTCCCGATCCAATCAGTTTAGAGAAAAAGGATGAAATTGGGCAGCTGGAAGGTTCGTTTAATGAAATGATTCATCAGCTTGAAAGCAGCCGTCAGCGTGAATTGGAGGAAGAAACGCTAAGAAGACAGCTGATTGCCAATCTGTCTCATGATTTAAGAACCCCTCTTACTACGATAAGAGGGCATGCTTATAGCCTAAAGAAGGAGCCGTTAAGTGCACAGGGGAAGGAATCTCTTGATTTGATTGATAATAAGATTGGGTATTTAAGCCAATTAATAGAAAACCTTCTTTCCTATACATTGTTAACATCAGGAAAATACCCTTATGATCCAAAGAGGGTGGATATCGTTCGCCTAGTGAAAACCTCTTTTGCTGCCTGGTACCCTGTTTTTGAACATCTTCATTTTGAGATGAGCATTGATCTTCCTGAGAGGACCTTTTATTGGGAAATCGATTCGCAATGGCTGGAGCGGGTGTTGGATAATTTTTATCAGAATGTCCATCGGCATGCGAAGGAAGGGAAGTATATTGGGGTCAAGGTTGATACAGAACTGGAGCAGATCATCATTGAAGACCACGGCTCGGGAATGAGCGGGGAATCAACCGGGAAGGGTGCTGGAATCGGACTTTCCATTGTGTCGCTGATGTTGAAGGATATGGGTCTGGAGTGGATGGCGGAAACAGGAGAAGCTGGAACGAATATTAGAATACAGAGGAAAAATTGAGGAGCCGACTTATTTTATGTCGGTTTTTTTTATTGAATGATAAAACTTTGCGTAGGGAGAGTTTAATGTAAGAGTTTTGGATCTTCTCATAGGAAAACCCTAACATAGAGAGGTTCAATGTAAGTGTTTTGGCCTCCCTCAACGAAAAACCCTAACATAGAGAGGTTCAATGTGATTGTTTTGGCCTCCCTCAACAAAAAAACCTAACATAGAGATATTTAATTTGAGTGTTTCGGGCTCCCTCAACGAAAAATACGAGTATTCGTACAAGAAAAGTGAAGCTATCATTTTTAAACCAATTTTAAACTTCACCACACCTTTGATTTAACCGTGCCTGGTTAAGATGGTTTATGAGGTGATTATGGTGAGTGAATTTATTATTGAAACGAACAAGTTAACAAAGAAATTTAAGAACCGATATGCGGTAGAAACGGTGAATCTTCAAATTAAACAAGGAGAGATTTATGGATTTCTAGGTCCAAATGGAGCTGGAAAAACAACGACCATCCGGATGCTTCTGGGATTAGCAAAACCATCATATGGCTCCATTCGCATTTTTGGAAAGGATATGAAGAAGGAAAAGCTTTCTGTGTTAAAAAAAATAGGGTCATTAGTGGAGTATCCATCGTACTACGGGCATTTAACAGCTTATGAGAATCTGGAAGCGATTCGTATTTTACTAGATGCTCCGAAGTCAAGAATTGAAGAGGTTCTGCGCATCGTCCGTCTGTCAAAAGAAGCGAAGAGACCAGTTAAGGGGTTTTCGCTTGGAATGAAGCAAAGGCTCGGAATCGCGGCTGCTTTATTAGGAAATCCGGAATTGCTTATTTTAGACGAGCCAACAAATGGGCTGGACCCATCTGGCATTCTAGAAATCCGCGAATTGATCAAAAGCATGCCAAAGGAGCATGGAATGACCATCCTCGTATCGAGCCATTTGCTATCTGAAATCGACCAAATGGCGACAAAGGTTGGGATTATATCAAAAGGGAAAATGATTTTTCAGGATTCAATCGAAACGTTAAGGCAAAGATCGCAAAGCAAAATTTCCTTAAAAGTTAATGATACGGAACAAGCGTGGAGAATGCTTTTATCAAAAGGCATCCAGGCTGAGATGGAAAATAAGCAATTATATTTGCCGTATTCATCTGATTCGCATGTTTCTACTGTCATCCATGAGCTTGTGAACAGTCGCTTTTCTGTGTACCGAGTTCAGGAGGAGAAGAAATCGCTGGAGGAAATTTTCCTGGAGCTGACTGGTGGGGAGGCGAGCTTGTAATGTTGAAAAGCCTCTTTTCTGACTTCATTAAAATAAAGCGAAAAATGATTTGGTTTCTTATTTTTCTTGGACCATTTGGGGTTGTGGTGCTGGAAGCGGTCAACTTCGGTTTAAGATATGATTATTTAACAAAGCGCTATAAAGCGGATTTATGGGGAGGACTTATTGGGGAAGCGAGCTTTATGGCAATACCGGCCCTTATGCTTGGGTTGACGATCATAGCCTCCATGATTGCGGGCATTGAGCATCAAACGAATGCCTGGAAGCAGCTGCTGGCATTGCCCATTTCAAAATTTCGTGCTTTTACAGGCAAATTCGTCATTACGGCAATTCTATTATTCTTGTCTAGTACTTTGCTGTTTATCGGGGTGATTATTCTAGGAATAATCTTGAAATTTGGGACGGATATTCCGTATGTAAGCCTGCTAAAAATGGCTTATTTCACCTATTTCGCAGCTATGCCGTTTATTGCCTTTCAGCTTTGGCTGTCTATTATAATGAAAAATCAGGCGACCCCATTAACGATTGGGATTCTGAGTACCATTGTTTCAATGGGACCCTTTAAATTCCCTGATTGGTTTCCATGGAACTGGCTTTATTTGAACGTTAGCTGGGGAACCCCGATTTACTCCACACTGGCTGGATTGGGGCTAGGGATCCTTATTTACTTAATGGGCATGTTAGATTTTGGAAGAAAGGATGTGCAATAAATGGGCAAAGTGTTAAGAGCTGAATGTTTAAAGCTGCGAAAATCATCTATTTGGATGTTGATTTTTATTAGTCCGATCCTAGCTTCGTTGACAGGTTTTGGTGAATTACAAGCTGAAAAAACCTATCAATATGAAATGACTTTAACCTTTATGGTGTTTCTGCATGCATTAATTTTTCTCCCTTTACTGACCGGTGTCTTTTCAGCCTTTGTTTGCCGGTTCGAGCATGCAGGAGGAGGCTGGAAACAGCTTCTAGCTATGCCTGTTTCAAGAGGCAATGTCTATATAGCGAAATTCATCATCGTGATGGGGTTACTGGCACTGACTCAAATTCTGTTTACGGGAGGGCTTTTGCTCATCGGGCAGCTTAAAGGCTTTGAAGCAGCTATTCCATGGAAAATCATTGCATCTAGCGTAATCGGAGGCTGGGTTGCCTGTATGCCGCTTGCTGCTTTACAGCTCTTTGTCTCAACTGCCTGGTCAAGCTTTGCAGCACCACTAGCGATTAATGTGATTTTTACATTGCCCAATATTTTAATCGTGAACTCAGATAAGTTCGGTCCTTATTATCCGTGGGCACAGCCATTTCTGCTGATGATGCCTGGCTCAGGAGAAAGCTTTGGCGCGTTGAATGTACCGCTCGAAACATTGTTTATTGTTGTCTTCGGCAGCTTGGTATTGTTTTTTGCATCAGGCTTTACCTATTTTCAAAGAAAAGAAGTCTAGCATCCTTCTGATTGGGAGGATGTTTTTCCTTCTATGTTGTGAATTTATAGCCAATTCCCCGAACCGTTTGGATAAAAGGGTAGTCTGAGTATTGGGCAATTTTCTCACGAAGGTTTTTAATATGCACATCGACTGTGCGTTCATTAATTAATTTTTCTTCTTTTTCGTATATGAACGAAATGATTTGTTCTCTTGTTAATACTTGATCGGGATGTGTCATGAAAAGATAAAGCAATTTATATTCAAAGAGAGTGAGGTCAAGTGGTGCATCTATAAATTTAGCCATGCCAACGATCGGCTTGAGAGTAAGCCCACGATAGCTGATTTTACTGCAGCGGTTCGCAGTTCTTCTTAAAACCGTTTCAATTCGGGTGGTTAATTCCTCCAAACTAAAGGGCTTTGCCATATAGTCATCTGCACCTAATTTTAATCCGTCTATTCTTTCTTTTTCACTATGCAAGGCGGAAAGAATGATGATAGGTACATTGCTGTTCAAATCCTGACGAAGCCAGATGCAGATTTCTTCTCCGCTTAATCCGGGCAGCATCATATCAAGGATAATAAAGCACGGGTCATACTTCATATACTGCTCCTTTGCTTCAAAGCCGTCCGCCGCCTCAATAACTTCAAAGCCTTCTCTTTGCAAGGACAATTTGATTAACCTTCTAATTCGTTCCTCATCATCAATAATCAGGATGGTTTTTCCTCTAAGCTTATTCATCAAAAAGTTACACCCCTTTCTCAATCTCGTATTAATTATATAGAAATGAGTCCTTCATTTGAGAGAGTCCGAGATTTATTCACAAAAATAACAAAAACCCGGCAAAGGTGCCTGGCTCCGCGATACATTATCTAGTGTCAAATGAGTGGTGTAGCATTCTAGATATTTGTACTGTTGTGGAGCCTGGCGCTTGATAGGCTACTTTTTCGCTGTGCTATCCTTCTTTTTCCCGGCAAGGGTTTCGTATGCAGCATCGTCTGGGGCATCTCCATTTGGCCAATCATAAATTTTATCCGGGAAGTCAGGTCGCATTTGGGCATTAATATAGGCCGCTAGATTCATAGCTTCCTCATCAGTAAGAGAGCCTTGTGAGTAACCCTCAACTTCCGCCTTGGGCATATATTCTTTAATAAAGCCTGCGGCTGTTCTTAGTCTAGCCATCCCAGCTCCGATATTGTATGAATCGTCACCCCAAAGAGCTAGAGGTGTACCCTGACCGCCATTTTCGCCGTGGCAGGTAATACAGGCTTTATTGTAAAGCTCTCGGCCTTCTTCAATGTCGACATTTTCAATATCGGCTTCCGACCTATTTAACTTAGCCCAAGGTCTTTCTGTTGTGCCATCAGGGACATTTTGCGAAATATAATCGTAGAACGCAACCATCGCTTTCATTTCCTGTGAATCCTTTGGCAGCGGCTTTCCATTCATACTTCTTTTGAAACACCCGTTGATACGATCTTCAAGTGTAACCTCTTTCCCGGCCCGAGGATTATACTGCGGGTAGGTTTTTGAAATTCCTACTAGGTCTAGGGAACCCCCATATCCTCCGTTGGCATGGCAGCTTGCACAGCTTAAAGTGTTTCCGACATATCCGTCCAATGCGGTGCTTGTTTCAGTTGCATACTTGTGGCCGAGCTTAATTAATTCGCCCTCTTCTCCCTCAGGTACATCGTCTAGGCTTGGCGGGGCATACGGATGCTTAGGGGTATTTTCAGCTTGTGCCTGACTTGGGTTTGAAAGCTGTGAATCTGCAGCTATACTTTTATCAGAATCTTTCACAATAAAATAGGTCATCGTGAAGCCCAATACTAATAAAGAAATAATACCGAGAACAGATGATAGAAACAGCTTATTCATCCTATTTTTCCTCCCTTATTATGAATTCGCCCTCAGTATAAATTGGGTTTGTTAAGATTCGGTTAATAAACACGGAATTATAATTTGAACGTTTTGTGAAGACACAAATCATTCAAATTATAAAAACTTGAAGGATTAAGAAATACATGCCTGATGCGAAGGCAAAAGGTATACTAAAGAGAAGAAGTGAGAAAATGGATGGATAGGAAGCTAGGGATTTCAAGTGTTAATCCTATTGAATGGGCAGGTGAGGTCATGCAGGTAACAGGGATCATCATGGCGGGCGGCCGTTCGAGCAGAATGGGGACGAATAAGGCGCTGTTGCCCATTGGTGGTAAAACAGTAATAGAAAGAATTGTCCAGGAGTTAAGTAAGATTGTCTCAGATCTGGTGATTGTCACAAATACGTTTGAGGACTATCAATTCCTAGGGCTTCCAATGGTTCAGGACCATTGGAAGGACATGGGGCCGTTGGCTGGAATCCATGCAGGATTAAGTGCCTCCAGTACAGAAAAAAATCTAATCGTGGCGTGTGACATGCCGTTTATTTCTTCTCAGGTTGGAGACATTTTGTTGACCTTTTTAGATGATTATCAAGTCGCTGTCCCTGATGTTTCAGACCAGCTTCATCCATTGTTTGCTGCCTACCGGAAGGATACTCTTGGGGAGGTCCAGCAATCCCTGCAAAATCAGGAGCTGCGAATCAGGCAGTTTTTTAAACATACTAAGACGAAGTACGTTACAGAAGCATGTCTTCAGAAGCATCACTACCATTATCAGGAGCAGCATTTCTTTAACATGAATCACCGGGATGATTTTGAAAGGGCTTTAAAAATGGAGGGGGATTTTAATCGGAAATAGAGGCTTCCTCTTTGGAATTTGTCCGAAAATTTGATATGTTGTTAGTAACAAACTTTAACGATAAATTGAGATTAAATATGTAGTTGGGGAGGGGATTACTTGAATTTTTACGAGATTTCTAAGGAGCCGATTGTCATTCAAGAGGTGATTGATAAAGTGGTCCAGCGTGAAGCGGGGGCGATTACGACCTTTATCGGCACAGTACGAGAATTAACACATGGAAAAAAGACTTTGTACTTAATTTATGAGGCCTATGAAGCGATGGCAGTTAAGAAGCTTGAACAGATTGGCCATGAAATAAAGGAGCGCTGGAGCGGGGCTGAGGTTGCGATTACTCATCGTGTCGGGAAGCTTGATATTACTGATATCGCAGTCGTTATTGCGGTTTCAACCCCTCATCGTGCAGATGCTTATGAAGCAAATCGATATGCGATTGAACGGATTAAGGAAATTGTTCCGATTTGGAAAAAGGAGCATTGGGAGGATGGAGAGGAATGGATAGGCAATCAGCTTGAAACGGTTGCTTATCCAAAAGGAAAACCGGAGGAGAGTGACTTACATGAATAAAATTTTGTTTTTTGCTCATTTGCGTGACGCTGTTGGGGAAGAATCTGTGGAATTGAACGTGAGCGGCAGAACCGTTGCCGAGTTGAAACAGATAATCTCTGAAACATATAAGTCCGTTAATCTGGAAAATGTGATGACAGCTATTAATGAAGAATTTGCTTCAAATGAAGAAGCTATTCAAGCTGGGGATACTGTTGCGTTTATTCCTCCGGTCAGTGGAGGCTGATGTTTTATGGATGATCGATACTCCCGGCAGACCCTGTTTCCATTCATAGGGAAAGAGGGGCAGGAGAAAATCCGTTCCAAGCATGTATTAATGATTGGAGCGGGTGCTTTAGGTTCAGGCAATGCTGATATTTTAACAAGAGCGGGCATTGGAAAGCTAACAATCGTTGACCGCGATTATGTGGAGGCCAGCAATCTGCAGCGGCAGCAGCTTTATACAGAACAGGATGTAGAAGAGAAGCTTCCAAAGGCGGCAGCAGCTGCACAACGTTTGAAAGCCATAAATTCAGACGTTAACATTCAAGCCTTGATTGCAGATGCGAATCCGGAAATGATGGAGGACCTTGTACAAGGTATAGATTTAATCATTGATGCAACGGATAATTTCGAAACAAGAATGATGATTAATGATATCTCACAAAAACATAATATCCCATGGATCTATGGGGGATGTGTGGGGAGCTTTGGCATGAGCCTGACCATTATCCCTGGAAAGACCCCTTGTTTGAATTGCCTGCTTAAAACTATTCCTATTCAAGGGATGACCTGTGATACGGGCGGAATCATTGCACCGGCTGTCCAGATGGTCATATCACACCAAGCTGCAGAAGCTATGAAAATTCTTGTAGAAGACTGGGATGCTGTTAGAACTTCCTTCGTCAGCTTTGATTTATGGAGAAATCAATATACGAGTATGAAGGTTTCGAAAGCAAAGGATAAGGGCTGTTTATCGTGTGGGGAAATGAGAACCTACCCATATCTCGACAGCGAAAATATGATGAAATCAACGGTCCTTTGTGGAAGGGATACCGTGCAAATTCGTCCGCCAAGACAGCAGCAAATTCAGTTGGGTGATTTATCTCGTCAGTTGAAATCCCTAGGTTATCAAGTGAAGGGTAATCCTTATTTACTTTCGGTTGAAATGGAGGAGCAGCGTCTCGTTATTTTTAATGATGGCCGGGCGCTCATCCATGGCACGAAGGATTTAACACAGGCTAGAGCGATTTATCAGCGTTTGCTTGGATAATGAACCATTAGCTAAGTTTAAATGCGGCTTTTAAAAGATAGGCATAAGGATAAAGGAGGGGTCCTATTCTGTAATGGGTAGGCCCCTTTTTAAGGTCCTATTTTAGCGTTTTCTACATCATTCGCCTTGTTTCACGTGAAACAGACAGGTTTTGGCAGAAGTCGCCCTAAATGTAGTGTAATCGAAAATTCATTTGCTATCATGTATAATGTAGAATGATTAATTTGGAGAATGAAAATGATGGCAAAGAGAGTCGATTGTTTTAAGTGTAAATATTTCTATGTAACGTGGGATCAAAGATTTCCTAAAGGCTGTAGAGCTTTTCAATTCAAAACAGCAATGCTTCCTTCCATGGAAGTTTTGCGTGCATCGGGACAGCCGTGCATGCGTTTTGAAAGAAAGGGAGATAAGCAGGGGACTTGATGTTGCCCCATTTTTATAAGTTTAATGTGAATGCTAAGGAGTGATTGTGTTGAACATTTCCGTCCAGCAGCTTTTAGGAAAGATGGAAAAGGAATTGAAGGAAGCAAAGGATAGTTCAACAACGGCAAAGCTGCGGGAAAGGATTCATGCGATTAAATCGTTATGTGAATTAATTCTCGATGAGCCGGCACAGGAAAAGGGAGAATCTTCTTCAATAAGTTCTTACACGGCGCCAGCCGTCCAGCACGTTCAGCCAGCCTCCATCCAGCAGCCGAAGCGAATGGAAATGGATGACAGTGCTAATGGGGAATCGCTATTTGATTTTTAAATCTAGAGGCTTTTTAGGAAGTCAGAAGACAGAGGTGAGGGAAGTAGAATGAAACTATTTATCATTATAGGGGCTTTAAATGCCTTTTTATCTGTGGCTTTGGGTGCATTTGGAGCCCATGGTCTTGAAAAAGTGGTGGAACCGAAGTATCTGGAAATTTGGAAGACAGGTGTACAGTATCAAATGTTTCATGCTACAGGCCTATTAGTTATTGGGATATTGCTTGGTAAAATGCCGGCAAATGCTTTATTATCCTGGTCAGGCTGGATGATGCTCATCGGGATTATTCTTTTCTCAGGGAGCTTATATGTTTTAAGTGTCACCCAAATCAGTGTCCTTGGCGCTATTACACCTTTAGGCGGGGTATCCTTTTTGGCGGCCTGGGTGCTATTGATTATAGCTGCTGTGAAGTATTTATAAGTGTAAACCAAAAGAAGCTTTGACTAGTTTGTCAAAGCTTCTTTTGGTTGTAGATAAGAAAGTATAACTTTACTCGAGTTAGAGAACTGTCTAGCTCCAGCGCCTACCC
>NZ_JBALOZ010000062.1:509-19683 GCF_036965125.1 Bacillus sp. JJ1503 | reverse complement strand
TGCTTGTCGGGGGTGGGCAAGGCGCTTCCGCTTTTCGTAATCATCTAGGGCTAAATTGCGATAACATTCCAGGTGGTGTGAAACCTGGGTACTCGTATTCGATTTCTTCGGAGAATGTCACATAATCTACATACACCATTGGAATTAAGAATCTCATGCCTGATTGAGGATCGCTTAATATGACATGGTCTCTTCCAGTGGCTTCGATTATTCCTTCAAACTTTTTCGCATTCCACTCTCTATTATTCTCAAAGGTTGCATAAACGGTGACAAGCTTTCCTTTGTTTAAGCGCAGAATGTTCTCGATATAAGATTGTTCAATCGGAAGCATGCCAGGTACCTGCGGGCCAGTTGTTTGTGGGTTCATTCCAGTTGCTTGCGGAGGAAGCATCCCCCCAGTTGGCATCATCCCCATTGTTTGCTGAACTGTTGGCATTGGTGGCATGACAGGATGGGCACTCATTGAAGGCTTTTGTCCCGGCACACCTGCCATAGGCTGCTGAAACCCATAATAAGGTGTTCCATATGGATTAAAACCTGATTGACTCATTTTTTCCCCTCCCAAGCTTAAAATAATTCTAATAAAGTTAAACAGCACCCCATTTTAAGAACTGTTATTCAAAATGGCGGTGTGAGCGGAGCTATGTATCCCACTTAAATATGTGAGCTCCCACTCTATTTCCTTCATAAAAAAGAACCTTGAAGCATCGCAGACTTTTTTCCTCAAGGGAAGTGTAATCATAATTAATAGATTGTCAGAGATTTTTCCTCATAAATGCCTTGAAGGAAACTAGGAAAAATTCATAATAAGGATTGGATAACCACTCACTAATTCATAAGTATGTTCATGCTTGTTCCTTTATGCTTTTTTGAATAAAAAAGAAGAGCCTCAATAGGAGGAGGGGAAAAAGGAGGATTATATTAAAAAAATACTCCTAGATCAATTATCTAGGAGTTAAAACAGTTAATTGACATGCAGCAGCTTGCCAATTTGATTTTCTTCAAGCAGATTTCCAACGTAGAAAGAGCCAAATTCGCCATAGCGTGCACTTACTTCGTCAAAACGCATTTCATATACAAGCTTTTTGAATTGAAGTGCATCATCCGAGAATAGCGTAACGCCCCATTCATAGTCATCTAAGCCAACAGAACCGGTAATGATTTGTTTCACCTTACCTGCATATTGGCGGCCAATCATTCCGTGGCTGCGCATCATATTGCGGCGATCTTCCATCGGAAGCATATACCAGTTATCATTGCCCTGGCGGCGTTTATCCATTGGATAGAAGCATACATGCTTCGCTTTAGGCAGAATAGGATATAGGCGGGCAAGTATTTCTGGACTTTGGTAAGGGTCCTGATCGGAAGGCAAGTAATTGCTTAATTCCACAATGGACACATAGGAATACACAGGAACCGTATATTCAGCTAGTTTCGTTTTATTGAATTCATTTTCAATTTCATTTAATTCCTCTAAAGTTGGTCTCAACACCATCATCATAAAATCGGCTTTTTGGCCAACAACTGTATATAATGCGTGGCTGCCTTTTTTCTCACTCTGAACCCCATTCCATTTATCAACTAGGGTTACAAATTCATGGATAGCTGCTTGGCGCTCATCACTAGAAAGCATCTTCCAAGACGTCCAATCAATAGCACGGAAGTCATGTAAACTATACCAGCCCTCGAGCGTTTTTGCTGCTTCACTCATAACTATCACTCCTATTATGTAATAAGAAAATTACACCATTACTATATCACAGTTTCTCCAATTAACCACTTTATAAAACTTGAAAAAGGAAAGGAAGACCGAATAGTATGGCGAAATTGTGGATACTTTGTTAAAGGAGGTAAATTGGAAGAATTGAATTTGACGCTAAAAGAGCCAAGCATTAGATTAAAATAGAGGATTAATTTTTTCCAGCAAAAGGAGAGTTAGTAATGATAGATTTATTTAGAAAGTTACAGGAAAAGGTCAAGGGGAAGAATGTAAAAATCGTATTTCCGGAAGGGACGGATAATCGAATTTTAGCTGCTGCGGGGAGACTTGCGGAAGAAAAAATTCTGACGCCTATTTTAATTGGCCAGATTCAAGAAATTGAGGCAAAGGCGAAAGAGATGAATCTTTCTCTGGAGGGAGCGGAAATTTACGATCCGAGTCAATATGAGTTAGTAGATGAAATGGTTGCTGCTTTTGTAGAAAGAAGGAGCGGAAAAGCTTCAGAAGCGGATGCGAGAAAAATTCTTCTGGACGAAAATTACTTCGGAACGATGCTCGTGTATATGAATAAAGCGGATGGACTTGTAAGCGGGGCTGCCCATTCAACGGCGGATACTGTTCGTCCGGCATTACAGATCATTAAAACAATAGAAGGTGTGCGGAAAACATCAGGTGTTTTCATTATGGTTCGGGAGGATGAAGAGTATGTTTTCGCGGATTGTGCTATAAATATTGCTCCGGGCAGTCAGGATTTGGCGGAGATCACCATTGAAAGTGCTAGAACAGCGAAAATGTTTGGTATTGAGCCGCGAGTAGCGATGCTGAGCTTTTCAACGAAGGGATCAGCGAAGTCGCCAGAAACCGATAAAGTTATTGCGGCTGTTGAAGAGGTAAAAAAACGGAATCCGCAGTTATTAATTGATGGAGAGTTTCAGTTTGATGCGGCATTTGTCCCATCTGTGGCTAAAAAGAAGGCACCAGATTCACCGATTCAAGGAGATGCGAATGTTTTTATTTTCCCAAGCTTGGAATCAGGAAATATCGGCTATAAAATTGCTCAGCGTCTTGGAAGGTTTGAGGCGATCGGCCCTATTTTACAAGGGTTGAACCAGCCAGTTAACGACCTTTCCCGCGGATGCAATGAAGAGGATGTCTATAAACTAGCCTTAATTACTGCGGCACAGGCATTGAGAGATTGATTAGGCTAGGATTGAGGGCCGGACTTAAGTCCGTCTCTTTTTTTTCGATATTGTTGCTGATATAATGTGCTTGGCTAATAAATGTTAGTGTTATATGAAAAGGATTCGCTCAAAAGGAGAACCACTATATGAATGACTTATTACAGCAAGATCAATGGAGAGTGATTGATCAATCGTCAGCAGCCGTCCATTTGCCTGCTTTATATTCATTCGGAATGGATGATACCCTCTGTGCATCGGTTGGGAGCGGCATGGCACCTCCAACGGCAAGGGCTTGGGTTCACCGTGATACGGTTGTATTAGGCATCCAGGATACAAAGCTCCCTTTTCTGGAAGAGGGTATCCGCTATTTGCAGAATGAGGGTTATCGCGTCATCGTCAGAAATTCTGGCGGATTGGCTGTTGTTTTGGATGAAGGGATCTTAAATTTAACTCTAGTTTTTTCAGAAAGTGATAAGGGCATTGATATTAATCGGGGCTATGATGTGATGTGGATGCTCATTAAGGAAATGTTTTCTGATTTTAATAAAGAAATAGAGGCAAAGGAGATTGTCGGTTCCTATTGTCCGGGAAGCTATGATTTAAGTATAGGCGGGAAAAAGTTTGCCGGTATTTCTCAAAGGCGCCTGCGAAATGGGGTGGCCGTGCAGATTTATCTTTGTGTTCATGGAAGCGGGAGTGCTCGTGCTGCCCAAATTGAACGTTTTTATGCCATTTCCAAGAAAGACATTGAAACTAAATTCCTTTTTCCAGAAATAAAGCCTGAGGTGATGGCTTCTTTATCTGAATTGCTGGGGCAAAGTCTTTCGATTCAGGATGTTATGCTTCGGTTTTTACAAGCATTAAAGAATCGCTCTAAACATTTATTTTCAGGTGAACTGCAGGGTGAGGAGATTTTGCTATTTGAAGGGTATCACCAACGTATGGTCGAACGTAACGAAAAGGTTCTTGGATGAATATGAGAAAGCCGTAACAGAGCGTTACGGCTTTTTTAAAAATAATCGAGGATGTAATTCCTTCTCCTGCTCCCAAAATTGGAAGTTTTATATTTATATTTATTCTGCTAATTTCTCGAGGTTCCCGTTTCGGTCCATCTTGAACTTAGTTGCTGGTCTTTCTTCTTCCTCAAAGAGGACGAGTTTGCGGGCACGGTTCATAATCTTCATTAGCGTCTCGTAATCTTCTTGGATTGTTTCCGAATTTTCTTCGAGCTGATTAATCTTACCCTCTAGCTCTTCGTTTCGGCTCTTAATCTGTGCATTCTCTCGCTTCAATCTTTCATTCTCATTTCTTAAAATATCTAATTGAATACTCGAGTGTTTTAAAGATTGTAAGTAAGTGATGACACGATCCAGATTTAAATCAGAATCGCCTGTTAAAGCTCCGCCTGTGTAGCTTGGTTTCTCAACATAGACAGGAATAGGGCTTGCTTCGATAATTTCCATTGATTCATCCTGTTCTGCAGGTGCTGATATCATCATTGCCGCAGCAGGTACGGCTTCAACCTCTGAAATAGCTGGTGCAGGCGGCGAATAGAGCAGCTTTTTCTTTCCGCTTTGTTCTTTTCCAAGCAAGCGCTGCCTTTGCTTCCGCTGTTTTTTAGCGAGCTGTAAAGCCTTTTCGTATTGATGCCTCACTACTGCATTCCAGCGAAATCCACAGGCCGCAGAAGTTCGGTCGAGGCGGTCCCCCACTTCTTCAAAAGCATTTAATTGCGTACTTCCTTCTCTTACATGTCTTAATACGGTTTCAGCTAGTAATAAATCATTTTCTTCCGTCCATGCATCCTGACGAACTTTCATTTCTTCAACTCCCAATTCATTTACATTTTTTAATTCTTAATATAAGGATGGACATTTCAGAAGAAAAATATACAAACTGAATTAAAAGGATAGTAGATTTTTTTATTTTTTCAATAGATAGGTATTCTGAACACTTTAGATTCATATGTTTATTTGCCCTTTGTCAGTGCTTAAAATAGGCGACAGCTTGCATTAGAAGGAAAGAAGCTGTAAAATACAGCAAGAGAAAAGAAAAGGGAAAGCGCAGGTTCAGGTAGTTTTATACTCGAATGCTGCAGGACCCTCACTGATTAAAATTTCACCTTTATCTTAATTTCAGGCGGCATTTGCCCCGTTTTGTATAAATATTTTTTAAGATAGACCATAGAAAGGGTTGTAATAAATATGGCAAACGAATTTCGTGTTTGCGACGATTGTCAGGGTGTTAATTTAAAAACCTTAATTCCTCGTTTGAAGGAAATAGATCCAGAAGCGAAAATCGAGATAGGCTGCCAATCTTATTGTGGACCAGGCCGAAAGAAAACATTTGCCTTCGTCAATAATCGTCCGCTCGCTGGGTTAACAGAAGAGGAATTAATGGAAAAAGTTAATAAAAAGCTTAAGAAATAAAGTCACCTTAAAGATCGCCTTGAGGTGATTTTTGTTTTTCTCGCTATAACCCGCCTACATCAAGGTTTTCGTCGAATTCTGCAGAATTAGCAGATTTTCTGTAGTGAATTGCAGAAGGAAACGGGATATAATAGAGACACATTAGAAAATCGGAGGTAAATGATGGCATATCCGGTGGAGAAGTTACGTGAAGAAAAGGTATTTAAAGATCCTGTCCATCGCTATATTCACGTGAGGGATCGGGTAATCTGGGATTTAATTGGGACGAAGGAGTTTCAGCGCCTTAGACGAATTAAGCAGCTCGGGACTACTTATTTAACCTTTCATGGGGCTGAACATAGCCGATTTAACCATTCCTTGGGGGTTTACGAAATTATTCGACGAATTGCCGATGATGTTTTCCACGGCACGCCGGAATGGAATGAAGATGACCGGCTCCTCTCCCTATGCGCAGCCTTACTCCACGATTTAGGACATGGCCCATTTTCCCATTCATTTGAAAAAGTCTTTGACCTCGACCATGAGTACTATACAAGAGCCATCATTCTCGGAAAAACAGAAGTCAACCACGTTCTTTCAACCATAAGTGCTGATTTTCCTATGAAGGTTGCTGAAGTTATCGCGAAAACGTCAAAAAACAAATTAGTCGTAAGCCTTATTTCCAGTCAGATCGATGCCGACCGCATGGATTATTTGCAAAGGGATGCCTACTATACAGGGGTCAGCTACGGCCATTTTGATATGGAGCGGATTTTGCGCGTCATGCAGCCGGGGGAAGATCAGGTTGTCTTTAAACAAAGCGGCATGCACGCTGTTGAGGACTATATAATGAGCCGGTACCAAATGTATTGGCAAGTATACTTCCACCCTGTGACGAGAAGCGCCGAAGTGATTTTAACGAAAATTTTGCATCGCGCTAAAGCCTTACATAAGCAGGGCTATTCTTTCAAATCACATCCTTATCATTTCTTTTCGATGTTTGATGGGAAAATTACACTTGAAGATTATATTAAACTTGATGAAGCAATCATTCTTTATTATTTTCAAATGTGGCAGGAAGAAGAGGATCCTATTTTACGGGACCTTTGCCGCCGCTTTATGAATCGCAATCTATTTAAATATGCTGAATTTGATCCTGCAAAGGAATATAAAAAGCTTGCGGAGCTGTCCATTCTATTTCAAAAGGCAGGAATTGATCCTGAGTATTATCTAGTTGTCGATTCCTCATCCGACCTCCCATATGATTTTTACCGGCCGGGAGAGGAAGAGGAACGGCTGCCGATTTCTTTGCTTATGAAAAATGGAGAAATTCGGGAGCTTTCCCGGGAATCTGAAATTGTCGATGCGATCTCTGGAAAAAGGAGAACCGACCATAAATTATATTATCCAGCAGATTTTCTAAAAGACTTTTCAACGGAACCAGCGATAAAAAAGGACATTTGCAAGCTTCTTGAAATAGACGTGTCACGGTATTAAATGGAGTAGGAGTTGACGTATCTTGTTGAAAGATCATGCTAAAATCATTCATGCCATTGCTGCCTCAGAAGAAATAATTGGACGGAAACGGCTTCAGAAAATGGTATATATCGCAAAAAAACTAGAATTCCCTTTCCAGGAAAGATTTCAATTTCACTTTTATGGTCCTTACTCGGAGGAATTGACTTTAAGAGTGGAGGAGCTATGCAATATGGGCTTCCTCAATGAGGTTAAGGAGAAGAAGGGTGGCTATTACCAGTATCGCTATACATTAACGGAGAATGGCAAGGAGTTCTTGAGCCTTAATGAAGAGGTGACTATGCCCAATCTTCAAGATTGCTTGACTGATATGAACAGTCAAAATGCAAGATTCCTTGAGCTAGTATCGACCGTACTTTTTTTCGAAAATCTGCCGAAAGAAGAAGTACAAGAGAAGATTTTTACGTTAAAAAGCAAGCAGCGCTATACGGAGGAAGAAGTGGAGACTGCTTATCAATATATTGAAAGCTTGAAAGAAAAAGCCGGGCATTAAGCTTGCCCGGCTTTTCTGCTGGAAGTAGGGGGAATTGTCGCACCCCTGCACAAATTATTGGTCGCTAAAACGCTTGCCAGCAACAGCATAATGATTCTTGGACATTTCCTCGATAAACACAACAACATTTTCCTTCGGTGCTCCTGTTGTTTCGCTTACTGCGTCTGTTACCTTCTCAACGAGTGATTTCTTTTGTTCCTCTGTACGGCCTTCTAGCATTTTTACTGTTACATATGGCATGGGGATCTCTCCTTTTTTGTTGGCTGGGCTATTCCGCTTTGATTTTACAGGCGGTTTACCTCAGCTTTTCCTAATGTTTGTAGTTTTTCATATTTCAGAAAAATGTGCAAGTGGTTCGTTCGTTTTCCTTTTATCCTCAATATCGTGTATAATTTTTTTAAGTTGTAATTAAAGGGGTTTTGGCCTTGGAACAATTTTTAGCCTTTAATTTAAAGGAAATTCCTTATGTGGCGATTACGTTAATGATTGCTTTTACCGTTCATGAATTTGCTCATGCGTTTGTCGCCTATAAATTCGGCGACCCAACAGCGAAAAATCAAGGAAGACTGACGTTAAATCCGATTCAGCATTTAGATCCAATTGGAACCATTCTGATTTTTATTGCAGGCTTTGGCTGGGCAAGACCTGTTCCGGTTAACAGATTCTTCTTTAAAAATCCGCGTTTAGCAGGAATTTCGGTATCCATTGCCGGTCCTATCAGCAATCTAATCATGGCGAGCTTAGGATTTCTCATTTGGTATGCTATGGTCGGAATGGGTGTCGCTACTGGATTACCGTCCTTTGTCCCAGACTTCTTAAATATTTTTATCCATCTCAATTTAGTTTTGTTTATTTTTAACTTAATCCCGCTCCCGCCCTTGGACGGATATCGCATTGTGGAGGATTTAATGCCAAAATCGATTAGACCGCGATTAACACAATATGAGGCCTATGGATCGGTGATTTTCTTAATTCTTGTGATAACGCCGCTCGACCAATATACGATTCAGCCAATCTTTCGTTTTGTTTTGCCTGTCGTTGCAGATGGGTTAGCTAACTTCTTTGGTGGGATATTTTTATAAAAGGGTTTTTTTGAATAAAGGAGGAACTTCAAGTTGGAAGAAAAAAAGAAGAAAAATATTGGATTCAATATTATTAAGAGTGATCCGACTGACGGACATGGAGGCTTTGGCTCGGGGTCGTTAAGTTTGGATAATGTTTCGCCTGTCATCATTGACGTGGAGGCGGGGGAGGCATCGATTGAAGTGGGTGCGTTGCATGCCCGCAGCCCAGTGGAAAAGGGTATTAAATTCCTGCCCAATAAGGAAGATGTGCCAAATGGAAAGCCGTATTGGCTGATTTGGGTGACGATTGACCGCAAAGAGGACGGTCCTTATTATGCAGGTGTGACGGCTTGTGAAATGACGGTAGATCGAGAAATTCGCAGGGGTTATAAATCCTTGCCGGAACATGTGAACCGCATGGATAAGTCGATTAAACGCCATATTATGGTTGATCATATGGATGACAAATCGAAGAAAATTCTAAGTGATTTTCTGAAAAATCACGATGCTGGCATGTGGGAACGGTCTCTACAACAACTGAAGGATGATTTGCAAGAAAATTAAAATAATCTTTTTGATTTATGACGAAATTGTGACAGATTACTGACTAAAATTTCTAACTACTTGCCCAAATCTAATAAAAAATAGTACACTATTTAACAGTGTGAATGCACTGTATAGAACTAGGACACGAAAAACCTCGGGCCTTTTGGCACGAGGTTTTTCACTTTTTTTTGTCGGTTTTTTAGAAATGTTGATTTAGAAAGATCTTATGGAAACACTGGATGGCGGCACCCAAGAACAGGGAAAGATTTAATGACGCCTCTTTGATGATGTTTTTTTATAGGGAGGGATTTAAGGCCATCTCTAATCGCCCTTGTACCTTGTTTTTTCCATAGGAAGGGAGTTAAGACCTCTTCTTATCACCCTTGGCCCTTGATTTTTCCATAGGAAGGGATTTAAGGCCACCTCTAATCGCCCATGGCCCTTGATTTTTCCATAGGAAGGGCGACATGGCCACCAAATGCCGACCCCAAATCCGAAGAAGGTTTCCTTCTTTTTACCAATTAAACAATCGTTTATACCAAGGCTTCTTCTCAGGCTGCTCTTTTACACCTGGTTTCTCCTCTTGATATAACAAGTGAGCTGTACAATATTCGGTCGGCTCTGTGCCTTTAGCGAAATACGTTAAACGTTTAACAGGGCATTCATCAGTGGCTAATTTGCCGTTTTCCGGATTCACATAGACGCCGACTGTTCCTTTTACCGGTTTAAAGCCTTTGACTGGCAACCCCTGATGTGCCTCCTCCATAAAACGAATCCAGATATTTTTTGCATATGATTTATCTGCTGTTTTATGAATCGTTTTTCCCTTGTCAAAGCCGGTCCAAACGGCGGAAACAAGCTGCGGTGAGTAGCCGATCATCCAGCTGTCGGTATCCGTTGAGCCGGATTTCCCAGCGTAGGACCGAGTCATATCATTGATAACGGACCGTCCTGTGACACTTGTGTACCCGTTCAGCTTCGGGTCAAAAATGCCCGTCATCATTTGGGTCGTCACATAAGCTAAATCAGGTCGCAATATAGGAAGGGCCTCTTTTTCCTGCTCATAAATGATTTCTCCCTTATGATTTTCGACCCTTGTGATTAAGACAGGTGCCACTTTTTTTCCGCCGTTCGCAAATATACTATAGGCATTTGCCATTTCGATCACCCGAACTCCAGATGTGCCTAGCGCTAGGGAAGGAACTCTGTTCATTTTTGTAGAGAGTCCAAATTTCTGAGCAGTGTTTACGAGTGTATCGATTCCTAAGAAAAGATGAGTCTTAACAGCATAAATATTATCTGAAAGGGCTAGTGCCTGAGCCATGGTGATATCGCCATCCGCATATTGGCTGTTAAAGTTTTTCGGTGTATAGTCAGGTCTTTCGTCATCGAATCGGAAAGTGGTTGGCTCACTTCGCATTAGAGAGGAAGGAGTAAATCCATTTTCCAAGGCAGCGTAATAGAGCAGTGGCTTCATAGTTGAACCCGGCTGGCGAATGGCCTGAACGGCGCGGTTAAAAGGACTTTCCGCGTAATCTCTTCCTCCGACCATCGCTTTGACATGCCCGTTTTTCGGATTCATCGAAACCATTCCAACCTGGATTTCAGAATCCTTTGAGATTAATTGATCCACTGTCTGTTCTGCGATTTCCTGCTGCTTCATATCCAAGGTGGTGTAAACCTTTAATCCCCCTAATTCAATGATCCGGTCATCCAGTTTTAGCTCTGTTTTCAATGCTTGGCGAACCGCATCCTGAAAGTAAGGAGCTGTTTTAGCATTTGTATGGAGATGCTTCCCAACTAAGGTCAACGGTTCTTGCAAAGCAGCTTCAGCTGTCTTTTTATCAATATAGTCATTTTCGACCATCGTGTTTAAAATGATCTTTTGCCGATTTTTAGCATTTTCGATTGATACGAGTGGGGAATAGATACCAGCGCCCTTTGGAATTCCGGCTAAAATGGAAGCTTCCCCAAGAGTTAATTCTCCGGCATGCTTCCCAAAATAGAACTGGCTTGCCGCTTCTGTTCCGTAGGCCCCATGGCCATAATAAATAGTATTTAAGTAGCCTTCAAGAATCTCTTTCTTCGAATAGTTCATTTCAAGCCGAATCGTATAGAAGGCTTCCTTCAATTTACGCTTCCATGTTTTTTCATGTTCAAGAAATAGGTTTCGGGCATACTGCTGGCTAATGGTGCTCGCCCCTTGTACCTTGGCCATTGCTTTAACATCAGCAATGATGGCTCCTGCAATTCTCTTATAATCAAACCCATGATGGGAGTAAAATTTGCGATCCTCAATCGAAACGGTGGCATTCACTAAGTATGGGCTAATGTCTGAAAGCTCTACCCAATACCGCTTTTGGCCATTATGACTTTCCCCGATCACGGTTCCATTATCAGAGTAGAATAAGGTTGACTGCGGAACAGCTAGAGGCGGAGGCCCAAGAACCTTAGCATAAAGCAAAATGCCAGCCATGATGATAGCAGCCAGGATAAAACCAATTAAGCTAAAAATAAAGATGGCGCGTAAAACCTTACCAGCTTTTTTGAAACGTTGATTCGTCATAATCTCCATCGTGAAAACCACCACCTCTCCAAAGTTTTTACTAGCTTTTATATATTTCTAATTTGGGAAAAATTCCATCTCTCAATAGTATTGAAACAAACCTTTCGTTTTAAACATTTCTCTTAAGCAAAATTCAATTTTTTCTTGCTTTTTTGCTAGATTCATCTATACTTTTTCTCATGTTTGTAATTATTCAGATTGGGAAGTATAAAAAAGAATTGTTATCGACAGTAAATAATCGATTTTTTTACGGAAGGAATGGTTAGATAAATGGGACTTTGGTTTACTGAAAAACAAACAGAGAATTTTGGCATTACAATGAAGGTTAAGCAGACTTTACATACAGAACAGACAGATTTTCAAATGCTTGAAATGGTGAAAACAGAAGAATGGGGCAATATGCTTTTACTAGACGGCATGGTTATGACTTCTGTGAAAGATGAATTTGTTTATCATGAAATGGTTGCTCATGTGCCGTTGTTTACACATCCGAACCCTGAAAATGTTTTAGTTGTTGGAGGCGGGGACGGCGGAGTGATTCGCGAAGTTCTTAAGCATCCAAGCGTGAAAAAGGCAACGCTTGTTGATATTGATGGAAAGGTCATCGAGTATTCTAAAAAATACCTACCGGAAATCGCAGGCAAATTAGACGATCCGCGTGTGGATGTTCAAGTTGGCGATGGTTTCATGCACATTGCTGAAAGTGAAAATGAATACGATGTGATTATGGTTGACTCCACTGAGCCTGTTGGTCCAGCCGTGAATCTATTTACAAAAGGCTTCTATGCAGGGATTTCCAAAGCTTTAAAGGAAGACGGAATTTTTGTTGCGCAATCAGACAACCCTTGGTTTAAAGCCGATTTAATTCGCAATGTTCAAAAGGACGTTAAGGAAATTTTCCCGATTACACGTCTTTATGTGGCGAACATCCCAACGTATCCAAGCGGATTATGGGCGTTCACCATCGGTTCTAAAAAGTATGATCCACTAGAGGTTAGCGAAGACCGCTTCCATGAAATTGACACAAAATATTATACAAAAGAGCTTCATCAGGCTGCTTTTGTATTGCCGAAATTTGTGAAGGATTTAGTGGNNAAATATATGCGTGTTAATGGGCAGTAAAATGTCGATTGGCTGATAAATCGTTGAATTTGGCTGATAAATGAGTAAAATTGGCTGATAAACTGTTTTTTAGATAAAAAAGTACATGTGATTTAGCATTAATTCAAAAATATCGCTGATTATAGCACTATCAAGGGGCTAGAGACCCCAAATTTAATACGAACGAGGGATGACAGTGGTGCGTTTTGATGAAGCATACTCTGGCAATGTTTTTATAAAAAGCCATCCGAATTACGAAGAAAGTGAAGCGGTCATTTACGGAATGCCGATGGACTGGACCGTCAGCTACCGTCCGGGCTCCCGTTTTGGTCCTGCGCGTATTCGTGAGGTGTCTATTGGGCTCGAGGAATATAGCCCTTATTTAGACCGTGAATTAGAAGAAGTGAAGTATTATGATGCCGGCGATATTCCGCTGCCATTCGGAAATCCGCAAAAAAGCTTGGATTTAATCGAGGAATTTATTGACCAGCTTTTAGCAGAAGGTAAATTTCCGATTGGCATGGGCGGTGAGCATTTAGTTTCATGGCCGGTTTTTAAGGCAATGTATAAAAAATATCCGGATATGGCGATTATTCACATGGATGCACATACGGATTTGCGTGAGAATTACGAAGGGGAGCCACTATCCCACTCGACACCTATCCGCAAAGCCTGTGATCTAATCGGGCCTCAAAATATTTTTTCCTTTGGTATCCGTTCTGGAATGAAGGAAGAATTCAAATGGGCAAAAGAAGTCGGCATGCACATTTCGAAATTTGAGGTGCTAGAGCCGTTAAAAGAAATTCTGCCAAAGCTTGCGGGACGTCCTGTATATGTAACGATCGATATTGATGTGCTTGACCCTGCTCATGCTCCAGGAACTGGCACTGTGGACGCAGGCGGCATTACATCGAAGGAACTTCTCGCTTCCATTCATGAAATTGCCCGCTCCAATGTAAAGGTAGTTGGCTGCGATCTTGTAGAGGTTGCACCTATATACGACCCATCTGAGCAAACAGCTAACACGGCGAGCAAGCTCATTCGCGAAATGATTTTGGGCTGGGTGAAATAAGAAAAAGCGGAAAGCACTGAGCTTATCTTTTTAAAAAGCGATGACGGAGACAGAGGTCTCCGTTTTTTCCATTTTTAAAATAGGCTATAGTAAACCTAATACAGGGAAGAGTAGAACCTTTCGCTAAAGTCTACTATAATGTTACGAAAAGGATGTGTGGCCGTTGTCTACTAGACCAGCGGAGCAAATGCCTGTTAAAATTAAAGTAAAGACAGACATTCGAGATGGGCACAGCAAAGATACTTTTGAACTCATCGCATTTGGTCGATACTATATAAAGGAAAATGCCCGGTTTCTTCAATATGAGGAAGCGATGGAAGAAGGAATGGCCAAAACAATCATCAAGGTATCCGATAAAGAAGGTCTTATTTTGCGAAGCGGCGCTGTGAGAATGAGGCTCCCTTTTATCATGAATAAAAAGCTTAAGGGAAGCTATCATACACCTTATGGCGTGTTTGAGATTGAAACGATGACAAAAAGGCTGGATCACCAGTTTAACGAACAAACCGGGAACGGCTCTATCGACCTTTTATATGAATTGAAAATGCAAGGCGCAAGTTCAGGTACATACCATTTATCGATTACATTCGAAGAGGAGGAAGAAAGTTGAACAGTGTAGAGCAAATGCAAAACAAACTGAAAGAAGAAATTAAAGCGGCTGTGATCAAAGCGAATCTAGCAACTGAAGAACAAATGCCAAACGTTATTTTGGAAACGCCGAAGGAAAAGGCGCATGGGGATTATTCCACGAATATGGCGATGCAGCTTGCACGCGTAGCGAAAAAGGCGCCGAAAATGATTGCCGAGGCGCTGATTGCGAATTTTGATAAATCGAGAGCCTCCATTGAAAAAATGGAGATTGCGGGCCCAGGGTTTATTAATTTTTACATGGACAATAGCTATTTAACGAATTTAATTCCAGCTGTTCTTGAAGCAGGCGATCAGTACGGAGAAACAAATGTTGGAGCGAATCAAAAAGTTCAGGTTGAGTTTGTATCCGCCAATCCGACTGGGGACCTTCACCTTGGCCATGCTCGTGGTGCGGCTGTAGGGGATTCTCTATCCAATATTTTAGCTAAGGCTGGCTATGATGTTTCCCGCGAATACTATATTAATGACGCAGGCAACCAGATTAATAATCTTGCGTATTCAGTGGAAGCACGTTACTTCCAAGCACTAGGATTGGAAAAAGAAATGCCTGCAGACGGCTACCACGGCGAGGATATTATTGGGATTGGGAAAAAGCTTGCTGAGGAATTCGGCGACAAATATGTTCATGTGGATGAAAAAGAGCGCTTTGACTTCTTCCGTGAATATGGATTAAAGGTTGAAATGGCGAAGCTAAAGACTGACCTAGAGGAATTCCGTGTGCCGTTTGATGTGTGGTATTCTGAAACATCTTTATATCATAATGGAAAAATTGATACGGCTTTACAAGCATTGAAGGACAATGGCCATATTTTTGAGGAAGAGGGGGCAACCTGGTTCCGCTCTACAACTTTTGGCGATGATAAAGACCGCGTTTTGATCAAAAATGACGGTTCCTATACGTACTTAACACCAGATATTGCGTACCACAAGGATAAGCTGGAGCGAGGCTTTGAAAAGCTGATTAATATTTGGGGTGCTGACCATCACGGCTATATTCCGCGTATGAAAGCAGCTATTCAAGCATTAGGCTACGACCATGATACACTTGAAGTAGAAGTTATTCAGCTCGTTCATTTATATAAAAACGGCGAAAAAATGAAAATGAGCAAACGGACAGGAAAAGCGGTAACGATGCGTGATCTAGTGGAAGAGGTAGGATTGGATGCAACTCGCTATTTCTTTGCGATGAGAAGTGCGGACACGCATATGGACTTTGACCTGGATTTAGCCGTTTCCGAGTCTAATGAAAATCCTGTTTATTATGCGCAATATGCGCATGCACGGATTTGCAGTATTTTACGACAAGGCGAGGAGCAGGGATTATCTGTGAGCCGCTCTGCCGACTTCTCCTTAATTTCGGCTGAAAAGGAAATAGACGTTTTGAAGAAGCTGGGCGAATTCCCGCAAGCAGTAGGGGAAGCCGCACAAAAACGATTGCCGCATCGAATCACCAATTATATTTTCGAATTGGCATCGGCGTTCCACAGCTTCTACAATGCTGAAAAAGTATTAGATACCGACCATCCAGAACGGACGCAAGCACGACTTGCATTAATCAAAGCAGTTAAAACTACATTGAAAAATGCCCTTGCCCTAATCGGAGTTTCGGCTCCGGAGAAAATGTAAAAAGATTGCTGGCATGTAAAAGAGAGGCAGAGCCCCATCGAGCGGGCCCTCCCTCCTAATTACGTGCCAGCTTTTTTGTTTTTTTCCAAAACTTTCACGAATTCAAGAAAAACAGGAACTAAAGGATATTACAAAAACAATATAATCAAGTGCGCCGCCCATTCCTTAAATGACCGGATGGGGTTAAACTGGTTTAGTTTTGCGAGCGTCATTCGTTCGGATTGGCGAATATCTGCTTGAATAACATGCCGCACCTTCTGAATAAAGTCATAATCATAGATATAACAATTAATTTCGTAGTTTAAAAAAAAGCTCCGAAAATCAAAATTTGTCGTGCCAATATCACAAATATTATCATCGATAATAAGAGTTTTAGCATGGTAAAAGCCATTTTTAAATTCGTAAACAACCGCACCCTGCCTAATTAATTTTCTAAAAAAATAATACGAAGCTTCCTTTACAAGAGGATGGTCCGATGTCTTTGGGACAAGAACGGTAAGGCTGACACCTCTTGAGAGGGCATTAGACAATTCATGAAGCAGTTTTTGGCTGGGAATAAAATAAGGTGTTCCAATGGTAATATTCGTTTCTGCCTTCCGAATTAGCGTTGTATAAGTATCCTCCAGAAACGCACCTTTAGAGGGAATTAATTGATGTCTGCACGGTCCCTGAGGGAGTGTAGGAAAATAGTTTGGATGATCTAGCAAATCCTCTTTGCTATCATGACGCCAATCAGTCAAAAACTCCTTTTGCAGCCCGTTTACACCTTCACCCTCAATCTTCAAATGATAGTCTCGCCATGGACTCAGTTTAGGATCTAAATCGATGTACTCCTTGCCAATATTGAAACCGCCGATATAACCAATTTTCCCGTCAATGACAGTAATTTTTCTATGATTGCGAGCCTGCAGCGTATAGAACAGGAAAGGAAACTTAGGACGCTGGGAAAAAGAAAACTGAATACCCTCACTCTCTAAAGACTGGATCGTTTTTTTATCAATCAGATGGCTCCCAAGCCAGTCCAGAAGGAGGCGGACCTCAACACCTTCCCGAGCTTTTTGCTTCAGGATATTTAAGAATTCTGTACTAATTTGATCGTCCTTAACAATATAAAATAATATATGAATGTGAAGCTTTGCTTTTTTTATTTCCGAAAAAAGATCCTCGAATAATGCCGGTCCTTCTGTAAAAATATCCAGGCTGCTATTCCAAAAGGGATACTCCTTCTTTGTCTGTTTGCTTAATTGATTTCTTCGTCCAAAATAAAAATCAAGTGTCAGCCAAAGAGCAAACAAAAGAACGATGATAAATAGAATGGAGGTTACTTTCATTACTTTCTCCTCCTCGTGATTTGTATCCAATTATTATCTCCAGTCCAATTATTTATATGATTTTTTTCAAAGCAAGCGGTCAATCGGAAATAAATTTTAAAATAAAATGTGTTGACTGAATGCTCACTCATAATATAATAGAGACAAGGAATAATTTCTGAAAATTGTATCGTGTTTAAAATTTTTGAATTATATGCTAGACAATCCATTTTAAGAGGGGAGAGCTAACGATAATGACAGGATTGTTGTGGGTGAATCTAATTGGATTTCTCCTTGTAACCGCTTACGCAGTAAGTTTATTTGTGTATGTTGTTAAAACGAGAATTGAATATATCAAACTCGGAAAGAAGGTAGAGTTTGATAACAACGTTAAGGAACGTCTAGGGAAAATTTGGGTTAATGTCTTTGGCCAAAAGAAGCTGTTGAAGGATAAGAAAAGTGGAATCATACACGTCATGTTTTTCTACGGGTTTATTCTAGTCCAATTTGGCGCCATTGATTTCATCATTAAAGGAATCAAACCAGGTGCGCATTTGCCTCTTGGACCTCTCTATTCAGGATTTACGTTTTTCCAGGAGCTTGTTACCTTAATGATTCTGATTGCTGTGATTTGGGCCTTCTATCGCAGATATGTGGAGAAGCTTGTCCGTTTAAAAAGAGGCTTTAAATCAGGTCTTGTGCTTATTTTTATCGGTGGATTAATGCTTTCTGTTTTACTTGGAAATGGGATGAGCATGATTTGGCACGGACATGAATCAGCATGGACGGAACCGGTTGCGTCAGTCATTGCGGGAGCCTTCTCGTGGATGGGAGAAACCGCTTCGATTGTTGTATTCTATATCGCTTGGTGGATTCATTTAATTTTCTTATTAGCATTCCTTGTTTATGTGCCGCAATCCAAGCATGCGCACTTAATCGCAGGACCTGCCAACGTCTATTTCAACCGTCTTGAGAAGCCGGGTAAATTGACAAAAATTGATTTCGAAGATGAAACACAGGAAAGCTTTGGGGTCGGCAAAATTGAAGATTTCAATCAGCTGCAAATGATTGACTTCTATGCTTGTGTGGAGTGTGGACGCTGTACGAATATGTGTCCGGCAACGGGAACGGGCAAAATGCTGTCACCAATGGATTTGATTCTAAAGCTTCGTGATCATTTAACGAATCATGGGGCAGCCGTTACTTCCAAACAGCCGTGGGTACCAACCTTTGCTTTCTCGAATACAATGGGCAATCAGATTGCCTTAGCTGGTGCGGGAAAAGCGGCAGAGGAAGCAGCTGCTGGATTAGCATACAGCCCAAGCTTAATTGGGGATGTCATTACAGAAGAAGAGATCTGGGCTTGTACGACTTGCCGTAACTGTGAGGATCAATGTCCGGTTATGAATGAGCATGTCGATAAAATTATCGACCTTCGCCGTTATCTTGTTTTAACAGAAGGGAAGCTAGATGCTGATGCACAGCGCGCTATGACGAACATTGAGCGTCAAGGAAATCCATGGGGATTAAACCGTAAAGAGAAGGAAAACTGGCGAGAAGCCCGCGAGGATGTTCAAATACCAACTGTGAAAGAAATGAATAAAGCTGGGGAAGAGTTCGAGTACCTTTTCTGGGTAGGATCAATGGGTTCATTTGACAACCGCAGCCAAAAGATTGCTCTTTCTTTTGCAAAATTAATGAATGAAGCTGGCGTGAAGTTTGCCATTCTTGGAAACAAGGAGAAGAACTCTGGAGATACACCGAGACGTCTTGGAAATGAGTTCTTATTCCAAGAGCTAGCGACTAAAAATATAGAGGAATTTGAAAAGGCTGAAGTGAAGAAAATCGTTACAATCGACCCGCATGCCTATAATATTTTCAAAAATGAATACCCTGATTT
>NZ_JBALOZ010000062.1:0-500 GCF_036965125.1 Bacillus sp. JJ1503 | reverse complement strand
GATTTCGGGCTGCAGGCAGAGGTTTTCCATCATACGGAAATCCTTGCGAAGCTTGTTGAGGAAGGAAAGCTGAAGCCGCAATATCCGGTAAATGAAACGATTACCTTCCATGATTCTTGTTATTTAGGACGCTATAACGAGGTTTATGATCCGCCGCGTGAAATTTTGAAATCCATTCCAGGTGTGAAGCTTGTGGAAATGGAGAGAAACCGCGAAACCGGCATGTGCTGTGGAGCGGGCGGAGGCTTAATGTGGATGGAGGAAGAAACCGGCCACCGCATTAACGTATCTCGTACAGAACAAGCATTGGCAGTCAATCCATCGATCATCAGCTCTGGCTGTCCATACTGCCTAACAATGCTATCAGACGGAACGAAGGCGAAGGAAGTGGAAGAAACCGTCCATACGTACGATGTAGCCGAAATTCTCGAAAAATCCGTCATCGGGGAGAAGCAAACTTTAGTTTCTTAATAAAATGATTAGTTCAACTTCAATTGGCA
>NZ_JBALOZ010000061.1:15586-15799 GCF_036965125.1 Bacillus sp. JJ1503 | reverse complement strand
CTATATTAATAATAAAGTCCGAATACATATGAAAGGATTTTACTGATGAATCATTACGATACAGATGAAAACAAAGAAAAATTCGAAGAACCGCCATTAGAGGATTTCTTGCCAAATGAAGAAGATGATTGGTTACGAGAAAAACAGAAAAAGCGAAATATAATTGTAAAAAGAACCATTTCAGTTGGTGTAGCGATTGCTTTAATAGTAAGC
>NZ_JBALOZ010000061.1:14792-15571 GCF_036965125.1 Bacillus sp. JJ1503 | reverse complement strand
CCTGCTTCAAATTTGGCCGCAAGTCTTTAATCTATCATCGATAAATTTTTTACAGAAATCAGCTGAGCTATCGAAACAGGAAGAGATTCAGAAGTATAAAGAAGCCGTTGTTACTGTGCACGACCAGCATTCCAAAGGAACTGGATTCAATATATCTGAAAATGGGTTAATCATTACAAATCACCATGTTGTCGATAACATGTATCCAATAACCGTCACATTCTCGAACGGAGACATTTACCAAGCCATCATTTTACAATCATATCCCGACATCGATCTTGCCTTTTTACAAATTAATGGTGAACAATTACCCGCACTTTCTTTAGGTCAGCCTAATACATGGGCTGTTTCCGATCAAATTTACGTAATTGGCAATCCGCTTTTACACAATCAAATTGCGATTGATGGAGAAATAATAGAGGGGTCTAATAAAAATGGAGTTCTTATGCTCTCATCCCCGATCTATAACGGAAACAGCGGAAGTCCAGTTATCAATTTAGAAGGAAATGTGATTGGAGTTGTTTTTGCATTATCTACGAAGGATCAAATAGGACTTGCCATTCCGATTGAGAAGGTGCTGGAGAAATTACCTGAGGGGTATTAAGTTTGTGCTTCGATGCTTAAATAAAAGAATTTCTGATAAAGCAGCATTGAGACTATTTCTAATGATTAGTGTGAAAGGCTACTCACCTTGAAATGTCCATCCAGCACAGCTGCTTGGACTTTTTAAACGCTTACCCACCTTGAATTGTCCGTCCAGCACGGCTGCTTGGACTTTT
>NZ_JBALOZ010000061.1:259-14575 GCF_036965125.1 Bacillus sp. JJ1503 | reverse complement strand
CACGGCTGCTTGGACTTTTTGAACACCTGCATACCTCATATCAGCAATACTTGCAGACCGCTCCTAGAACTTCAAGCAGCCTTCCCACCTGCCAATTTACTTTCTCACGTCAATGGAACTATCCTGTAAATAGCTCAAATGGAAAAATGCATTTATTACATAATAAAGTGCGCTACTTTTTCATGCAGCGCACTCAATAGGTAATGTAACTAAATCAACTCATTTTCTTTTGTTTCGAACTTAATATTAAAATGACTTTGTTTAGTTCTAATTTCCCCTTTATTAATGTGTCTTACACTTATCGTAAAGACCTTTTTCCTTAAGTACCTTAATCAATGTTTCTCCCATTACAGATGGGGTGTCGGCTACTTCAATTCCGCATTCATTCATTACGCGGATTTTTTCATCTGCAGTACCTTTACCGCCTGAAATGATGGCTCCAGCATGTCCCATACGTTTTCCTGGAGGTGCTGTACGACCGCCAATGAAACCAACTACAGGCTTCGTCATATTCGCTTTTACCCATTCTGCCGCTTCTTCTTCAGCCGTACCGCCGATTTCACCGATCATTATAACTGCATAAGTTTCAGGGTCTTCATTAAACGCCTTTAACACATCGATGAAATTCGTACCGTTAACAGGGTCGCCACCGATTCCTACAGCAGTCGTTTGACCGATTCCAGCTTGAGTTAATTGATGAACGGCTTCATATGTTAGTGTTCCAGAACGTGAAACAACTCCCACATGTCCTTTTTTATGGATATAGCCTGGCATAATCCCTATTTTACATTCATCTGCCGTAATAACACCCGGGCAGTTAGGACCAACAAGACGAGTTTTCTTGCCTTCCATGTAGCGCTTTACTTTTACCATATCCAACACAGGAATATGTTCAGTAATACAGATTGCTAAATCAAGCTCTGCATCAACAGCTTCTAGAATCGCGTCTGCAGCAAACGGAGCTGGTACATAGATGACAGAAGCAGTAGCGCCAGTAGCTTTGACAGCTTCAGAAACAGTGTTAAATACTGGTAACCCTTCTACTTCAGAGCCGCCTTTACCTGGAGAAGTTCCTCCGACAATTTTTGTACCGTATTCTAGCATTTGTTTTGTATGGAAAAGAGCTGTTGAACCAGTAATCCCTTGAACGATTACTTTTGTATCTTTGTTAATAAATACACTCACGTAAATTCCCCTTTCTGGATTTCAGCTATCTTAAGGTTATTACCCTACTAATGAAACGATTTTTTGTGCGCCATCAGCCATAGATTCAGCTGCAATGATTTCAACGTCAGACTCAGCAAGGATTTTCTTGCCTAAATCCACATTTGTACCTTCTAAACGAACAACTAAAGGCACCTTTAAACCTACTTGCTTTGCAGCTTCCACTACACCTGTTGCGATAACGTCACATTTCATGATTCCGCCAAAGATATTGACAAAAATACCTTTTACGTTTTGATCAGAAAGAATGATTTTGAATGCTTCCGTTACTTTCTCTGCAGTTGCACCGCCGCCAACATCAAGGAAGTTAGCTGGATCGCCGCCATAATGCTTGACGATATCCATTGTGGCCATCGCAAGACCTGCACCATTTACCATACAGCCGATATTGCCGTCTAATGAAATATAGCTTAAGTCATACTTAGAAGCTTCAATTTCTTTCGGATCTTCTTCTTCTAAGTCACGTAATTTTAGTATATCTTTTTGACGATACAGAGCATTTGAGTCAAAGTTTAACTTTGCATCTAATGCCATGACTTTTCCATCTCCTGTAACGACAAGCGGATTAATTTCTGCAATGGAACAATCCTTCTCAATATAAGCTTGATAAAGGCCCATCATAAATTTAACAGCCTGTCCTACTAGCTTAGTTGGAATATTGATATTAAATGCAATGCGACGAGCCTGAAAAGCTGTTAAGCCAACAACTGGATCAATTTCTTCCTTAAAGATCTTTTCAGGTGTCTTTTCAGCTACTTCTTCTATTTCAGTACCGCCTTCTTCAGACGCCATAAGAACAACGCGTGAAGTCGCCCGGTCCAATACTAGTCCAACATAATACTCTTTTTGAATATCACAGCCTTCTTCAATGAGAAGACGCTTGACTTCTTTCCCTTCTGGCCCTGTTTGGTGTGTCACAAGTGTTTTTCCTAAAATCTCGGCTGCATACATACGCACTTCTTCTAAATTTTTTGCAACCTTTACACCGCCAGCCTTTCCGCGGCCTCCAGCATGAATTTGTGCCTTAACCACACATACTTCAGTTCCTAGTTCTTTTGCTGCTTCTACTGCCTCTTCAACTGTAAAAGCGACTTTGCCGTTCGGAACCGTAACTCCGTATTGTCTAAGGACTTCTTTTCCTTGATACTCATGGATATTCATTGTTTTCCTCCTTTAGTTTAGAAAGCCTTATTTTTATACTAGGAAGCTATTCAAATAATCAAATGATAGCTTCCTCATTTTCCTATTATCAAAAAACCATTGAGTGGTCATCAGAATGCACCCTGATGCCCGGTTCACCCTTCTAAAAGTAATTTTTCTGGGTCTTCGAGAAGCTGTTTCACTCTTACTAAAAAGCCGACTGCTTCTTTTCCATCAACAATACGGTGATCGTAAGAAAGAGCGATATACATCATCGGTCTAATTTCAATGGTTTCATTATCTATCGCAACAGGACGGTTTTGGATTGAGTGCATTCCCAAAATTCCAACTTGTGGCGCATTTAATATTGGTGTTGATAATAATGAACCAAATGTGCCCCCATTTGTAATGGTAAAAGTTCCACCTTGCATATCTGCTAATGTAAGCTTGGAATCTCTAGCTTTCTTTGCTAAATCTCCAATTTCTCTTTCAATTTCGGCAAAGTTTAAACGATCGGCCTCTCTCACGACAGGAACGACTAATCCTCCCTCAGTAGAAACAGCAACTCCAATATCATAGAATTTTTTGGCAACGATTTCATCGCCCTGAATTTCTGCATTCAGTAAAGGATAAGCTTTAAGCGCACCTACAACTGCTTTCGTAAAGAAGGACATGAATCCTAATTTCACATCATTTTGTTTTAGGAAATCATCTTTTCTTTTCTTTCTTAAATTCATAATCGCGGTCATATCAATTTCATTGAATGTTGTTAACATCGCCGCTGTGTGCTGAACTTCTACAAGACGTTTAGCAATCGTTTGTCGTCTGCGAGTCATTTTAATTCTCTCGACTGGTTTGCTATCAGCAATAGTTGGCTGTTGTACTGCCGGTGTAGCTGCTGGAGCTGGTTTTGCAGCAGGTGCCTGTGTTGATGGCTCATAATTAGATACATCCTGTTTACGCACTCTGCCTAATGGATCAGCTGCACCCACTTGATTTAAATCAATGCCGTGTTCTCTTGCATATTTTCTTGCAGCAGGAGAAGCAACTACATCACTGGAAGAAGCAGGGGTTGGCTCTGATTTTTCTTCGGCGGATTCTTTTGGTTCATTTTGACCGCTTTCTGAAGGTGGAGGAGTACTGCTTTGGCTGCCTTCGCCAATAATCGCAACCGTTTCTCCTACATTGACAGTGTCACCCTCTTCTTTCAATTTTTCTTGAAGGACTCCATCGTACTCAGAAATAATCTCTACATTTACTTTGTCTGTTTCAAGCTCAAGTATATAATCACCTTTTGCTACCGTTTCACCAGGCTGCTTTAGCCATTGTGCAATGGTACCCTCTGTAATCGATTCTGCTAATTCAGGAATTTTTATCTCTGCCATTTGTCTGCACATCCCCTTTTGTAAATGTCTAATTCTATAAACTTACCTTTTCTTTTGCCGGTGTAAAGACATTGTTTATAATTCTTTGTTGCTCTTTTTTATGAACGAGTGGGTCTCCTTCAGAAGGACTCGCCATATCCGGGCGGCCGTTATAGGAAACTTGTATATCATTCGGTATCAGCTGTTGTAAGCGTGGAGCGATATATGTCCAAGCGCCCATATTTTTTGGCTCTTCTTGAGTCCAGATGACTTCTTTTAGATTTTTATATTTTTTTAATAGATTCTTAATTTCCTGTTCAGGGAAAGGATATAATTCTTCGATTCGAATAATATCTAGCCAGTTGTATTGTTCAACATCTGTTAAAGTATCAGATAGCTCAACCGCTAAGCGGCCAGTAGTAAATACGATTCTCTCCACTTGTTCTGGTTCTTTGCCTAGACCAGGTTGCTCAACAATCGGCTGGAATTCTCCATTCGTGAATTCTTCCAGATAAGCTGCGGCCGAAGCATGGCGTAACAAGCTTTTCGGAGCCATTAATACAAGCGGTTTCACCTCATCTGTAAGAAGCGTTGCTGCCTGCCTTCTTAAAATATGAAAATATTGAGCGGAAGAAGATAGATTCGCTACAGACCAGTTATTCTCAGCAGCAAGCTGGAGAAAACGTTCTAATCTTGCGCTTGAATGTTCAGGACCTTGACCTTCATAGCCATGTGGCAATAACATGACAATCCCTGATGTTTGTCCCCATTTCGCTTTCCCAGCCGAAATAAACTGATCTAGAATAACTTGTGCTCCATTTGCAAAATCTCCAAATTGCGCTTCCCATAACACAAGCGTTTCAGGCGAAATCACATTATATCCATATTCAAATCCTAAAATGGCCGCTTCAGATAAAACACTATTATGGATAGCAAAAGATGCATTGGAAGTACTAATTGTATGCATTGGGCTATATTTTTTCCCCGTTTTTTCATCTGAAAGCACGATATTCCGATGGGAGAAGGTTCCACGCTCAGAATCTTGGCCAGTCAGCCTGATCGGAGTGCCATCCTTCAAAATAGTCGCGAAAGCTAATGCTTCTGCATGTGCCCAATCAATTTTCCCTTTGTTATTAAAAACATCAAGCCTGCGCTCTAGTATTTTTTTCAATTTTCCAAACACATTGAAGTTTTCTGGCCACTCTAAAAGCTCCTCATTAATTTTCGTTAAGGACGCCTTATCAACGGTCGTATCTACTTTTGTCACCTGTTTATTTTCAAGTGACAATATCTCCTCAAGATCCATAATTTCTTCTTGGTTTTTATCCATATTTTCATAGGCTTTTGCAAAATTTGCCAAAGTATTCGTTTCAATGGCAGCTATTTGTTCTTCTGTTAAGGACTTTTCATTTAAAAGCTGTTGCTTATAAACAGCCGTTATCGTTGGATGTTTACGTACGATTTGGTACATAACTGGATTCGTAGCCATTGGTTCATCCATTTCGTTATGGCCAAGACGTCTGTAACCAATTAAATCGATTAAAATATCTTTGTTAAAAGTTTGGCGGTATTCGAAAGCCAACCGAATAACAGAAAGTGTAGCCTCTGGAGCATCCGCATTTACATGGAAAATCGGAATATGAAAACCTTTCGCCATGTCGCTTGAATATCTTGTTGACCGTGAATCTTCACTTTCAGTCGTGAAACCAATCCGGTTGTTAGCAATAATATGGATCGTACCACCGGTTTGATAGGCAACTGTACTTGAATAGTTCAGGGTTTCAGCTACAACTCCTTGACCTGGAAAAGCAGCATCCCCATGTACTAAAACAGCTAACGCTTTAGTTACATCCTGTTTTGGATATCCTTTTTCAGAGCGATCCTCTTGAGCTGCTCTTGTATAGCCTTCTACTACTGTTCCCGCAATCTCTAAATGACTTGGGTTATACGCTAGTGTTACATTAATTTCTTTATCTTTGATTTTTCTTTTCTTTTTAGCACCAGCATGATACTTTACATCACCAGTTGTACTTAATGTTCGATTTCGATCGAAATCATTTGGCTCCCATTTCGAATGCTGGAATTGTGAGAAAATCGCTTCATATGGTTTTTCTAACACATTGGCAAGTACATTTAGCCGCCCTCTATGTGCCATAGAAATCATTACATCTTGCATTCCATCCTTTGCACCTAAAGCAACGATTTCATTAATAGCGGGAACTAATGTTTCCAATCCTTCAACAGAAAAACGCTTTTGTCCTACATATGTTTTTTGAAGAAATTGCTCAAAGCCCTCTGCTTCATACAAATTTGTTAGTAGATCAGATTTTTGATCTTCCGTTAATTCATTATTAAGAAAACCATTTTCTATTTTGCTTTGCAGCCATTTTCTTTCTTCAGGCTCAATATGCTGAATTTCAACACCAACAAAGCCCGTATATACCTCTTTTAAATATTGAATAGCTTCTAAACCATCTGATAATTTGCCGCTCATTTCCGGACAAATCATTTCTACTGGGATTTCTCTTACATCATTTTCTGTTAGCCCATAGGAAGACAAGGAATACATTTCAGTTGGTTCTTGTTTCTCTAATGGATAAATATCTGCTTGTAAATGGCCCATTGCACGGATGTTTTCAGCTAATTTTAATACATTAACAAGTGCTTTCATTTTATTTAACACAAGTGAAGGCGATACGTTTTGCTGAGGCTGCTGCTCGGCATTGTTACCATCTTGCATTTCAGGGGCTCCCCATTTTGCAAACAATGCTCTTAAGCTCTCATCTACTAAAGTCATATCTTCTAAATACAAATCATACTGTTCTAATAAATAGCCAAGGTTTGGGCCATGGAAGTCACTCCATGGATTTCCACTAAATGTTTCTCGCATCTATTTTCCCTCCTAAAATTGTAGGCAAATAGTTTTACAATTTATATAACTGAAATGGCAATTCCAGCCTTCTTTTTATAGTAATCCAACCCATTGCCAATAAGTTAAGCTGAAAATGATAATTAAGATATAGCCAATGATTGTAATGGGAAGACCAGATTTTAAAAGATCTTTCGATGTAAATGTGCCCGTACCATATGCAAGCATATTTTGAGGTGCACTTACCGGTAATAAGAAACCAAAACTAATAACGAATTGCTGAATTAATACTAGACCTGGTCCATTAAAGGATGTTGGCTCCATCGCGACAACAAGGGCAATAACAATTGGGATAAAAGCTGATGATAAGCTTGTTGCACTTGCAAACCCTAAATGAATTAAGATGTTAAATAAAGATAGAATCATAATAATGTAAACAAGCGGCATACTTGTTAAGCCTAAAGCTTCTAATGTAACTGACGATAGCCATGATGCACCTTGTGTATCCAATAATACTGTTCCTAATGAAATTCCGATGGCGAAAACGATTAAAGTGCCCCATGGAATTTTTTTCTCAACCTCTTTCCATGTATAAATGCCAATTCCAGGTATAAGCATAATCGCTACCGCAATAAGAGTAACTGTCGTCGAATCGAATGGATGAAGAATTCCCTCAGTTGACCAGAAGAACAATAATAATACTGAAATAATAATGAGTTTTAATTCTTTAGTTGAAAGCTTCCCTAATTCTGCCAGCTTACTGGCAATTACTTCTTTTCCACCTTGAAATTCTGATACTTCAGGCTTAATGAGTTTAATCATCACAAAGAAAAGAACGATTGACATAAGCAAGGACCATGGTGCAGCATAAAGGAACCATTCACCCCAAGTGATATTTATACCAAATGCTTTTTCCATAAATCCTAAGGCAACCATATTTTGTGCTGCGGCCGTTTTGATCCCTATATTCCAAATGGAGATGGCTTGTACAGCCGTAATCATTAATAAAGCCGCGAATCTACTATTTTTCTGCAGTCCGAATGCCGCGATGATTCCCATAAGAATCGGGACTGTTGTACCAGCTCGTGCTGTTGCACTAGGTACGAATAAAGCAAGAACGATACTAACAAGAATCGTTCCAATGACTAAGCTGGTTGTTTTCGTTCCAACCTTGGACATTATGAAAAGCGCTGTCCGCTTATGCAACCCTGTTATTTCCATTGCAGCAGCTATAAATAATGCTCCTCCAACAAGCCCAACTGCTGATGAGCTAAATCCACCTAAGGCCAGTTTCAAAGCCCCTTTACTCGTATATAATGTCGATGGATCATCGATTGTCGGTGCCAAACCAATAGAAAGCGTAATAAGACCAACAATAATGGCGGCGCTTACTGGAAATGACACAGCTTCTGTCACCCAGAGAATGACTGCAAAAGCCAATATTGCAAGAGCTCTTTGACCAGCGATTGGCAGACTTTCAGGATTTGGAAGTAAAATAATAATGAAGAAAGCAGCAAATGCTAGAATAATGGATACCAATTTTTTCTTGTCCAATTGAAATCCCCCCTTATGTTTCTACAATATTATTGTAATATATAATTCTATAATGAAAGCGATTTACTAAGTTTCGAAACGCTTACATTAATTACATAAGTCAAAATATGAATAACTTTCAAAAAGGCTTACATAGGAAAAGCTGTCAAAAGACAGCTTTTATTATTTTACGATATGGATTGGATTTCCTAATGCCACTTCTGCTGTTTCCATGACAATTTCCCCTAGCGTTGGATGAGCATGGATGGTTAAAGCAAGATCCTCTGCTGTTAAGCCAGCTTCTATTGCTAATGCAATTTCTGCAATCATATCCGAAGCATTCGCACCGATAATTTGTCCCCCAATTACCATGTCATTATCTGCTCTAGTAATAAGCTGAACAAAACCTTCCGTCTGATTTAGTGCAATAGCTCTACCGTTAGCAGCGAATGGAAACTTAGAAACTTTCGTATCAATTCCAGCGTTTTTAGCACTTTCTTCCGAATGTCCAACAACTGCAATTTCTGGCTCTGAAAATACGACAGCAGGAATGCATGTATAATCTACAATTGATTTCTCTCCCGCGATTGCTTCAGCAGCTATTTTCCCTTCATAGGAAGCTTTATGAGCAAGCTGCGGACCTGAAACGATATCCCCTATCGCATAAATGTGAGGGACTGAAGTTCGGCATTGGTTGTCCGTTTTGATCAAACCCTTTTCACCTAATTCTACACCGGCCGCTTCTAAACCGATCTTATCTGTATTAGGTTTTCTACCTACACTCACAAGCAAATAATCCGCTTCAAATACTCTTTTTTCTCCATTTATTTCACAAGTGACCTCTACACCATTTTCTGTTTCCTTGGCACCTTCTACGATTGCCTTCGTAAAGATGTCAACCCCTTTTTTCTTAAGGTTCCGTTTGACAATAGAGGTTGCTTTTTTATCGATCCCATTAAGGATTTCACTTTGCCCTTCTAATATTGTCACCTTTACACCAAAATTTGCGTATGCTCCTACAAGTTCTACACCAATCACACCGCCGCCAACAACGACTAAATTCTTAGGAATTTCTTGTAAGTTTAGTGCACCTGTCGAGTCAATAATTCTATTAGAAAATTTCATAGTCGGAAGTTCAACCGGACGAGATCCTGTTGCAATAATCGCATGTTCAAAGCGAATGTTTTTTTCTCCTTCTACACTACTAATCTTTACCGTATTAGCATCCACAAATGTAGCTGTTCCCTTTACAATTTCCACCTTATTCCCTTTTAAAAGAGCTCCAACTCCACCTGTCAGCTTGTTGACAACGCTTTCTTTGAATGCCTGAACTTTTGAAAAATCCACTTCAACGGTAGGTATAGATAGACCGAATACATCTAAATTCTGTGCTTGATGAAAATGATGGCCAGCAGTTATCAATGCTTTAGACGGAATACATCCTACATTTAAACAAACTCCGCCTAGATTTTCTTTTTCTACAATCGTTACTTTTTGTCCGAGCTGTGCAGCACGAATCGCTGCCACATATCCCCCTGGTCCTGCTCCAATTACAATTGTGTCAGTTGAATGAAGATCATTTCCCTTCATTTTTCCCCCTCCTAGATGTTTGAATGATCATTTTGAGTGAAATCTTCATTATGAATAACTTCAATGAAAAGCCTTCCATTTCTATTAATGTCAAAAGTAAGATTTCACCCATGTAAATAATGAATAGAATATTCTTTCCCTCTTAATGTAATCGTTAAATTGTTTTTTTACTATATTACGAAAGTAAAGTAAGTAATTTGTAATTATCGAAACTAACAGTATTCCTTAAGGTTTGCTCAGTATTTCACTTACTTCAATTACATAACTTTCTTTAATTTTATTAAATCGAATCAACATATGATTGGTTTGTAAGAAATAGCCGGCTTAAATTTATATCAATATTTGTGAAATGATTCACAATTAAAAAACCTCTGGTGACAGTATGGTTGCCCAACTACCATATAACAAACATATTAATATAATCTTTTATCAAGTCTAATTCGATCAAACGTAACTATTATTACAAACTTGTAAATCTTTTAAATAAATACAGTTCAAAAGTATTATTCTATTATCCTATTTTTCTGAACATGAAATATATTTTTAATTTTTCTTTTTTCACTAGGCAATTATATATGTGAAAATGGAAGTTATTTGCTATCTAACAATTTCAAACACGAGTTTTCACCCATTTCTTCTAGTTTACCCACTATTAACCCTCTATTAAAAGTGAGTTAACACTCAAGTACTATGCTAGGTTTGTAAACTACTTTAGGAGGGAATTTAAATGAAAAAGAAATCAATTAAAAAGAAACTGATCCCGTTTGCTGTAGTATCATCCATCGCACTTGGAAGTCTTGTTGGAAGTTTTTCAGCTCCAGTGGCTGATGCGAAGTCTAATAATGGTCAAAATAATGGCATTGCCAAAAATGTAATTTTCATGGTTCCAGACGGATATTCTGCCTCATATGCAACAAACTACCGCTGGTTTAAAGGTGAAGAGACTATTTTAGATTCTATGCTAGTTGGGATGCACCGTACATATTCGGCAAATACAGAAGTAACGGACTCTGCAGCAGCTGGGACAGCCATGGCAACTGGAGTCAAAACAAATAATGGCATGATTAGCACAACTCCAGACGGCAAAGAGTTAAAAACTATTCTTGAAGCGGCTGAAGAAGCTGGTAAAGCATCTGGCTTAGTAGCAACTTCAACAATCACTCATGCAACTCCTGCTGTATTTGCTTCACACGTTGCTTCACGTGCAAATGAAGCTGACATCGCACCGCAATTGTTGGAAAATGGTGTTGATGTAATTCTTGGAGGCGGGAAAAAGTATTTTCCAGAGTCCTTATTAAATGAAGCTAAAGCACAGGGCTATCAATTCGCTTCGAATAAGGAAGAACTTGCTGATGTGAAAAAATCAGACAAGCTAATCGGGCTATTCGCTGAAGATGGCATGGCTCCAGAGTTGGATCGTGATGAGACCGATCAACCAAGCCTTGCAGACATGACAGAATCAGCATTAGATGCTCTTAAGCAAGATAAAGACGGTTTCTTTTTAATGGTTGAAGGAAGCCAAATTGATTGGGCTGGCCATGATAATGATGCGGCTTGGGCAATGAAAGATAGCGAAGCGTTTGAAATGGCAGTTGCAAAAGCCGTTGATTTCGCGAAAAAAGATGGAAACACATTAGTAGTCGTTGCTGGTGATCATGATACTGGTGGCATGTCAGTCGGCGGTTACGGCAAGGGCGATGCAAAACTAGAGGTATTGCGTCAAGTTACAGCTACAGGGGATTTTATGGAAAGCAAACTAAATGCTGACCGCAGTAATGTCAAAGAAATCATTAAACAATATACAAACCTTGACTTAACAGATGCTGAAGCAGAAAGAATTAAAACAGCAAAAAGTCCATCAATGGCTATAAACCAGATTGTTTCTGAACGTGCCATCGTTGGATGGTCAAGCACTGGACACACAGGTACTGATGTTCCTTTATATGCATTCGGACCAGGCTCTGATTTATTTAGAGGGTTGCACGAAAATACTAATCTGCCTGTCTTAATGGGAGAAGCTATGAAGATTAAGTTTACTCCTGGAAAGTAAAAATTAAATAATTTTTCATCTGAAAAGGAGCTGTGGACAAAACAGCTCCTTTCGTTCATTTTAAAGTGGAATTATCACAAAATTACTGATATCCGCATCCAAATTTTCTAGGAAACCCAGTTAAGTAAATATGATAGGTTCGGCCTTCTATTATAAAAATGGCGTAATTAAGTGTTCATTCTCAGGGACAGTTTGGAAAACCGTAATTGGCCGCCCAACTGCCAGATACTCTAATTCTTCTCTTAAATAACCAATCTCATTTAAATAATTCAAATATTTCTTCGTTGATATACGTGATAAATCAACTTCCTTTGCTATATCTTCTGTTGAAAAATGCCCTTTTTGATCCACGACAAGAAGGAGAATCTTTTTCAGTGTTATTTTTGATAATCCTTTCGGCACTGTTGCAGCAAGTTTATTTCCATCAGGAATTAAGGGCGATGGACCTCTTTCATTTATTAATATTTGATCTAGCGTATCCTGATCTGTCTTTTCTAACTCTGTCGTTAATGAATGATATTGAAGAAACTTCTCTATCGCCAATTTAAATCTTTCATACGAAAACGGTTTAATTAAGAAATCAATCACACCATATTCTAATGATTTCTTAATTGTAGGTATGTCATGTGCTGCTGTTATCATAATAATTGGTACAGAGAGCTGTTTTTGACGTACCTCTTGTAAAAAATCAATTCCTGTTTCTCCAGGTAAGTAAACATCAAGTAAAATTAAATCCGGTATATCCTCATTAATTATTTTCCATAATTCATCAATTCTGCCAACAGTTGCAACAATTCGAAAACCTCCGAAACGCTCAAGATATTGTTGATTGATCATGGCAACCATTGGGTCATCCTCAACGATGATGACTTTAATCATGTAAGCTCCTCCATTTATACGGCACTTCCATTCGAAAAATACTTCCAGTCCCTACTTTTGATTGTACATCCACAATCCCATGATATTGTTTGACAATTGATTGAACGGCATCCAACCCATACCCTCTCGTTCCACCTTTAGTCGAAAAGCCTCTTTCAAATATCTTTTCTATGAGGGCCTTCTCCATACCTACGCCTGAATCTTGGACTTCAAACAAGATCACTTCCTCCTCTTCATCATAATGCAGAAAAAGCGACACTTGTTTTTCCTTTGCAGTTGCTACAGCATCTTTCGCATTATCTAGTAAGACTCCCATCGATAATAGCAAATCATGAAGCATCTCACCCATTTTCATGTACGGAAAGTGAGAATCTGAATCGATCGTTAACTTGACACCTTGCTCTTTTAATTCACTCGTTTTTCCTAGTAAAAAACCTGCTACTGCCGGGCTTTTTATTTTATCGGTAACAAACCCAATTTCTCTGTGATAATCAGCATTTAATACGCGAATAAAATGAGAAACATCATCATATTTTTTCAATTCAATTAATCCTAAAATGGTATGTAATTGATTCATAAATTTATGGTTTTGAGCACGCAAAGAATCAATAAATTGCTCTGTACCGCTAAGTTGACGAATAAGCTGCTGCATTTCTGATTGATCACGTAAAGTAGCTACTGCACCATATATCTCTTCATTTATATAAATGACCTTTATATTTACGATTAGCTCTGATTGATTAACGACTACTACTTGATTGGAAATTGATTTTCCAGCCGTGAATACTTCTTTAAAAAACAACGAAAAAATATCCTTATCGAGGTACGCATCTTTCTTGTAATCACCAGTAAACTTTGCCTTCTCCATAAGCTGTATAAAATTAAAATTATGTAAAAGGATTCTTCGATCTGGGGTTACAGCAATAATCCCTTCGCTTACTGAATCGATAATAATATCACGTTCTTTAACATTTGCCACGATCTGCTGAGGTTCAAGCCCTAATAATAATTTTTTTAATTGATGTGCTAAATAAATTGCTCCTAATAGACCCACGAATAGTCCAAATCCTAAACCAAAATAGAGAGTTTGCTGAGCATCCCAAAGGGCTTGATTAACGGTTTCCTGTACAATGCCAACACATACAATTCCAACTTGCTGCCCTTTTTCATTCCAAATCGGTGTAAAAAAGCGTGTCCCTTCTCCTAAAATCCCTTTTTGTTTTGAAAAATGCTCAGTACCATTCAATGATTGTTTAGCATCTTCAATATTTGAAAATGGTTGTCCAATGATATTAACATGTGGATGTGATTTGCGAATAAGATCATTATTGAGAACAACAACAAAGCTTACATCTGTCGATTCCACTACTTCCATTGCATATTTTTGAATGTCTGGGCTATTTGAATTTTTAACAACTTCATTTATGACACGGGGATCTTTAGCTACCATTCTAGCAACATTCATTAACTTTTCTTTTACAATATTATGTTCCCTCTCTATCACATAATGGTGTAAAAGTACTGCTGATGCTGTCAATGAAACTAAGACTGACATTAAAACCAATAATGCCGTCATTTTTTTCAGTGTTAATTTAGTTAGCCATTTATTTTCAATCATTATCAATTCCCTTCCAATACATCTTTGTTTCTATTTTAACACGTTTCGA
>NZ_JBALOZ010000061.1:0-198 GCF_036965125.1 Bacillus sp. JJ1503 | reverse complement strand
GAACACGAAAAAAGCTATTCACCAGCGTGAATAGCTTCAGCCTGTAGAAAAACCTCCATTTGGATGGATTTTACAAGTTTTTATTTTTATATTAAATAGCAACCTATCGATTTGAGTAAGATGGGAAAACAAAATAAAAAATTACAAGACTATTTTATTGCCTTGTAAATATTTCTATTTTTCTTAAAGTCTTTTTAT
>NZ_JBALOZ010000060.1:0-3535 GCF_036965125.1 Bacillus sp. JJ1503 | reverse complement strand
TTTTTCAACTGATAATAGAAAATGACAGTAATGATTACAAGCTTTTCTTAGCCAATATATTAATTTTCTTTCTGTATTTTGAATTTATTTCAATGATTGTTAAGTATTTCAAAGAAAATTATCATTTTCCCCTTCGATACTTTATCTATATTGGCATTACCGCAATGCTGAGACTGATTATTGTGGACCACGAAAACCCGCTTCATACACTTATTTATTCACTAGTAATTTTGGTTCTCATTATTGGATATTACATGATGCATATTACTCCAAGGACAAAATAGAATAGTAAAAGCATTTTGTAGGTGAATGATCATTGAAAGCAAACAGGACCAATCATTTGATTAGCCCTGTCTAAAAATAATTATTTCGTTATTTGCTTAATAAGCTTTTTATTCCCTTTTTCCAATATATTTTCATAATCGATGTATTCGTAAATATCATCTGCAATGTCTCCGCTGAACTTCGCTAATTCTTCAATCGTTAAATCTTCAATCGCTTTCTTTTGCTCTTCACAATAAATGATGATTTTGCCGACAATTTCGTGGGCATCTCTAAAGGCTGTTCCTTTGCTTACTAAATAATCGGCAACTTCAGTGGCATTTAAAAACCCTGCTCTAATAGCAGACTTCATGTTTTCTTCCTTTACATGCAGGGTATCGATCATTTTTGCCATGATTTCAAGGCAATCTAATACCGTATCAAGGGAATCGAAAAACTGTTCCTTATCCTCTTGCATATCTTTATTATAAGTTAGTGGTAAGCCCTTTAGTGTAGTTAATAATGAGAAAAGGGAGCCGTATACTCTGCCTGTTTTTCCTCTAATTAATTCAGCAGCATCAGGATTTTTCTTTTGTGGCATGATGCTGCTGCCGGTTGAATACGCATCGTCCATTTCGATAAATTTGAATTCTTGGCTGCTCCAAAGAATCAGTTCTTCGCTCAATCTGCTCAAGTGCATCATGGTAATGGAAAAACCAGACATAAGCTCAAGTAAGTAATCGCGATCACTTACACCATCTAAGAAGTTGTCTACCGGTTTAGAAAAACCTAATAGATCAGTAGTTATTTGGCGATTGATATTATGGGTTGTTCCAGCCAATGCGCCGCAGCCTAGAGGGTTTTCATCCAATATGCCGATCGCATTTTCAATTCTTTTTTTATCACGGCTGAACATTTGTACATATGCACCTAAATGATGACTAAATGTAACTACCTGTGCTCGCTGCAAATGGGTATACCCTGGCATCATGACATTATTGTCAGCAGCTTTCTTATTCAACGAATCAATCAGCTGCTGCAGCGATGACATAACTTCTCGTGCTTTATTCTTTGCATAAAGTCTCATGTCAACAGCAACTTGATCATTTCGGCTTCTTGCCGTATGAAGCTTTTTCCCGGTTTCACCAACTCTTTGTGTCAAATTCATTTCCACAAAAGAATGGATATCTTCATAATCTCCTTCTACTTTCAAACTGCCAGATTCGATATCTTTTAAAATCGATTCAAGTCCGCTAATTAGTAAATTTCCTTCAGACTCAGTCAATAATTCACATTTTACAAGCATTGAAACATGCGCGATGCTTCCATTTATATCTTCATAATATAGTCGATGATCTACAGGCAGAGAAGTATTGAATTTCTCCATGATTTCATCTTCTCGTTTTGTAAAGCGTCCGCCCCAAAGTTTCACTTATACTTCAACCTCTTTTCATTGAATCTTCAATAGACAAGTACCATTGATATGTGTATGCCTATCACTAACATTAATATTAAGATATTTTAGAAATACTTTCCTGTAATTCTTCAATATTTCCTTTTTTACGCATATACCAAACGCCATTTGATACCGCAAAATTGTAAAAAATAAATCCTAAAACTGCCGCAATAATCGACATAAATGGTTCAGGGATGATTCCATGTCCTCCAAAGTTTCCTAAATAGGAAAGTCCAACAAGCATTAAAATATAAACAACAAGATAAATTCCACCAATAATTTCTATTGTTTTGTATTTATTGATAAAGTGGGAAACTAAATAAGCGCCAATACCAATAATCAATCCTGTAATTGCAAGTTGTACCCTGCTCCAGTTTGTCCAATAAATAAGAAGCGTAGCAAAAACAAAGGCTAATGGGGCAATAATACGCATCCCTGGAAGACCGTTGTTTTGCGTTAAACCGACCTTCCGGAAAACCATGACAGTCACACAGGCAGAAGCATATTTAAAAATACCAATTGCTCCAACAATGGCCACAATCGCAGTCCAGCTTTTTAATGGGAATAAAAAGAGCAAACCGATAAAGAAATTAAGAGCAAGTGCACGAGTTGGTACACCAAAACGTTTGTTAATCGTTCCAAAATAAGATGGTAAGAACTTACTTTTTGCCATTCCAAAAACATGTCTTGAAGTTCCGGCTGTATAAGTTAGTGCAGAACCTGTAGGGGAAACCATAGCATCAGCTGTAATGATCCATGATAGCCAAACCATGTTCGCCATCATTGCTAAATTAGCAAAAGGAGAATCGAACTTAATCCCGCTCCAGCCATTAGCGAGCATATCTGGTGGAACAGCTCCAATAAAAACGATTTGGAGTAACACATATAATATAGCTGCAACGACAAGGGAAGTAATCAAAGCTAATGGAATATTTCTTCTAGGATTGACAACCTCTCCACTCATCATGACGACGTTACCGAATCCAGTATAGGCAAAAAAGATCCCACTTGTTAAGATTGCACTTAATCCCGCACCATATCCATTCGGTGCAAACCCTTGGCTTGTAAAGTTTTCTGGATGAAAACCTGTCATAAAAAAAGCAATGATTGTTAGGACAGGAACAATAAATTTAATTGTAGTAATCACTGTATTTGTAACAGCAAATAATTTTACCCCAAAATAGTTAAAAACTACAAAGAATGCCATCAAAACTACCGAAGCAAACATACCAGTCGTAGTAAGCTGTTCTTTCGTAATATCATACAGTCCTGGCCAAAACTGATTTGCATATTGGATAACACCTGCGGATTCCACTGGTGCAGTTGCACAGTATCCAAACCAGATGGAATAACTAGTCACTGTAGCAAGCATTGTCCCATGGGAATAAAGGGGATAGCGGCCTAGTCCGCCTGTTTCAGGCTTAACCCTTCCTAATTCAGCATAAATAAGAGCGATAAGTGTAATTGCAATTGCACCGATTATCCAAGACATAATCGCTGCTGGACCAGCTAATTTTGCTGCTGCCCATGGTCCAAAAAGCCAACTAGATCCAATAATTCCACCGAGAGATAGTGCTGTTAGCGACCAAAATCCCATTCTCTTTTTCAAATATTGTTCTTGATTCATGAAGTTCCCTCTCTCTTAGAGTTATATTGTTTCTTCAATAAAATCCCCAGAATAGCTAATCATTTTATTTTTAACTACACGAAAGATTATTATTAATTTTTCTATTTTTCTTATTTTCCGAACACTCTCCTCTCAAACTTATTAAGTAAAACGAAGTGTTTGAATAATAAATCTTATTTAAGGGTATATAT